>CANJHY010000032.1:0-32174 GCA_947474275.1 Betaproteobacteria bacterium | reverse complement strand
GAGCACATACCCCCGGGGATTTCACCGGAGGGAAACTACACAAAAATGAGAATTCAAGGTTCAAATCGGCACCAAGAAAAATCGGCTGTAAAGCCGCGCCAGTATTGGCTTTCAAGAAAATTAACACCCGTTTAACCGGACACTACTGAAGTTGCTGAGTGATTTAGCCGGTGATGACTTTGACCTCTGTGGTTACCGAGTTCGCGATGAAGCATTCCTTGTGCGCTTTGTCGTGCAGCCATTCGAGATCGGTCGCCGCCGGCTGCTTGGCGCCGCTGTAAACGATTTTCGGATGTAAATCGACACGCGTAATGGCGAGCTTGCCGTTGGCGTTCTTTTCCAGATGCCCTACCGCGGCATCTTCATAGCTGTCGACGACGAACCCCTTGTTCGACGCCAGCGCCAGAAAAGTCAGCATGTGGCAGCTCGACAGCGCTGCGACGAATGCGGCTTCGGGGTCGACGCGCTGCGGATTGCCAAGATAGGCGGGCGCCGCTGAGCCGGGCACCTCGACGCCGTTGGGAAAGCGCCACACGTGGTCGCGCGGATAAGTTTTGTAGCCGAAGTCGGCGCCGTTGCGCGCCCAGATTACGTTTGCTTTGTGTTCTGACATTTGTTTCCTTGGGAGCGGAGTGACGCGAGAGGCGAGCTTGATTTAATGCCGCAGTCCTAAAATCCTACCGCTTGCCCGTCGGTGCGCCGCTCAGACGCCGCGAGGTAGCCGTCTTCCATTTTGTAGATCAACTGCGCGCGGCCGAAGTCGGTGCTCCAGCGGTCGGCCTGCGTGATGTTGTGGCCGCGGCGCTTCAGTTCCGCGATCACCGCGGGATCCACGCCTTGCTCGATGCCGAGGTTGAGCCCGGTATCGATGCGCCAGCGCGGCGCGTCGGCAGCAGCTTGTGGATTCTGTCCATGGTCGGCAAGCCGCACCATGACCTGCGAGTGGCCCTGCGCCTGCATCGAGCCGCCCATCACGCCGTAACTCATGACCGGTTTGCCGTCCTTGGTGACGAACGCCGGGATGATGGTCTGGAACGGGCGCTTGCGCGGCGCCACGATGTTCGCGTGGCCGGGTTTGAGCACGAAACCGTAGCCGCGGTTTTGCAGGCTGATGCCGGTACCGTTGACGACAACACCGGAACCGAAGCCCGCGTAGTTCGACTGAATGTAAGAGACCATCATGCCGGACGCGTCGGCCGCGGTGAGGTACACCGTGCCGCCGGTGGGCGGAGTGCCGAATTTCGGGTCCTGCGCTTTTTTCATGTCGATCAGTTTGGCGCGGCTCTTCAAGTACGCAGGATCCAGCATTTGCGCCGGCGTCACGCGCATCGTCGCGGGATCGGACACGTATTCGTAGATGTCGGCGAACGCGAGCTTCATCGCTTCGAGCTGCACGTGCACGCTGTCGGCCGAATCCACTGCGAGCGCACCCATGTCGATGTTTTCGAGGATGCCGAGAGATATCAGCGCGCCTATGCCCTGACCGTTGGGCGGAATCTCGTGCAGCGTGTAACCGCGGTACTTTTGTCCGATCGGTTCGACCCAGTCCACCTGGTGGGCTGCAAGGTCGTCCATGGTCATCGCGCCGCCGTTCTGCCTGGCATGGGCGACGATTTTTTCGGCGAGGTCGCCTTTGTAGAAAGCTTCGCCCTTCGTTTCGGCGATGCGTTGCAGCGTGCGCGCCTGATCGGGAAACACGAAAGTCTCGCCGGGCAGCGGCGCGCGTCCCTTGGGCATGAAAGCTTCGGCGTAGCCCGGTTGCGACTTGAGATCGGGCAACTGCTTTTCCCACAGGCGCGCGATGGTCGGGGAGACCATGAAACCTTTGGCGGCATACTCGATCGCCGGCTCGAACAGATCCGCGAACGGCAGCTTGCCGTATTTTTTGGACAGTTCGACCCACGCGGAGACTGCGCCGGGCACGGTGACGGAATCCCAGCCGCGCTGCGGCATCGCGTCGAGGCCTTTGAAGCGATCTGGGGTCCACGCCGCGGGCGAGCGGCCGGACGCGTTGAGCCCCTGTAATTTCTTGCCGTCCCACAAAATGGCGAACGCATCGGAGCCGATGCCGTTGCTCGTCGGTTCGAGCACGGTCAGCGCAATCGCGGTGGCCAGCACGGCATCGACGGCGCTGCCCCCTTTCATCAGCATGCGCAGCCCCGCCTGGGCGGCGAGGGGCTGCGATGTCGCGACGCAATTGCGCGCGAGTATCGGCATGCGTTGCGAAGGGTAGGGGAACTGCCAGTCGAAAGGCTTCATGTCGGTGCGTCCTTGGGAATATGCGGAAAAACGCGATGATACTACGGCCGGCTACCTGGCCAGTCCGAGTCCCGATTGCATCAAGCGCAGGTGCGGGCCTGGCGCCGCGAGAAATCCGGCGAACTCGCGGCTGTCCACTTGTAAAGTCTGCGCGCTGCGGTCGACGTCGACCAGGATTTCGACATTTCGCGACGGTTTCCATGCCGCTGGGCGGCGCCCGCGACGGCCGGCCAGAGCAGCAGCACCGCAATCCACCCGTGGAGCCGGCCAAGCCGCGAATATTCCCCTGGCATTTCCCTTCGCATGTTGTTTCAGCCTTGTTTCAACGCGTTATTTGCGGTTATGCAGTTGTAATTCTCAATGCGAGTGTGGATAATCAGCCCTCCCCGCAGCCCGCATAAAAATACACTATCATTTTCTTCCCGCATGGCTAAGTTGTTGATGGTTAAAAAGGCGGAATGGCCGCGTCTCGGCTATTTCTTCTGCCTCTTTCTGGTGATCAGCGCCGGCCTTGCCATCGGGCGCGGCACCGCTGACGCGTTGTTCCTGAAACGCTTCGGCATCCAGTACCTGCCCTATATGTATCTCGGGCTCGGCGTGCTGATGGCCACCGTGAGCACCGTCTACGCGGCCTACGCGGACCGCCTCGCGCCCGAGCGAACTTTCAAAATATTGTTGGGCGCTCTGGCGGTGATGCTGGTCGGCAACTGGTATCTGATGCTTTCGAACCTCGACACGGTGGCCTACCCGCTGTACTACCTGCTGTTCGAAATCAGCTCCGAACTGCTGGTCATGCACGCGTCGCTCTATTTCAGCGCCAATTTCGACAACGAACAAAGCAAGCGATTGCTGCCGATGACCATGGCCGGCCTGCAACTGGGCGAGGTTGCGGGCGGCCTCATCCTGACGATGACGTCTTTTATCGGCGTGCAGGGCCTGGTGCTGGTGTGGAGCGGGCTCGCCGCGATCGCCGTCATTATCGTCGTGACGCGCCATCGCAGCGTGGGAGTGTCGCCATTTTTTGCGCCCGGCCGGCGCGGCGGCGGGCTGAAGCGCACCATCGAGCAGGTCACCCAGGGACTTAAATTCGCGCGCCGCTCGAAGCTGCTGCTGTATTCGTCGCTGGCGGTGTTTTTCATGGTGGTCGCGTTGAATTGCCTGGGCTACGCGGCGTTTGCGGTTTATAACGCGAACTTCAAGAGCGAAGCGGAACTGGCCGTGCTCTTCGGCGTGCTGACCATAGTGTCGAGCGCGGTCACCGTGCTGGTGCAGATATTCTTTTCCAGCAAGGTCATCAATCTGTTTGGCGTGCGCGCGATCAACCTGGTTTTCCCATCGACCACGCTGATGTGTTTTGGCGCCATGATCGCGTTCTTCAACGTTCCCTCCGCACTGGTAAGCACCATGAACAGGCGCGTGCTGCTGCCATCGATGCGCAATCCGTCGCGCTCGCTGCTTTTCGATGCCTTGCCCGACTACATGCAGGGCAGGGCGCGCGCGCTGTCGCTCATGCTGGTGTTGCCATGCGGTTATATATTCGTCGGCCTCGTGCTGCAGATGCTGAAAAAATGGCACGCGCCTTATTCCTACCTGACCGCCGGCGTCATCGCGGGTGCGCTGTATCTGTATTTCAGCGTCAAGACCAACCGCGCGTACGTCGAGGCTTTGCTGTCGACGCTGAAGGAGAGGCTCTTTCTGCCGAGCGAAGGTCTGGGCACGATAGGCACTACGGCCGACCCGGAATTGTTCGCCCGCCTGGTCGACGGCGTGAAACACCAGGACGAGCAGATCTGCCTCACTTATGCGCGCATGCTGGCGAATACCTTTCCCGAGAAGGCACCGGACATTATTTTCGAACGCATGCAGCATGCCAGCGCGCCGGTATGCGATCAACTGGTGCGCCTGATCGGACCCAAGCTGCCCGAAGAACTGTTGCACCGGCTGGAATCGGAACGCGAACGCGGCGACGCCCATGAGCGCGCGACCGTGCTGTCGACCCGCTTCGAAGCCAAAGACCCGCGCATGCAGGAGCAGATCGAACCGTGTTTCGCTTCCGGTAACCCGCGCCTCATTGCGTGCGGCGTTCTCGGCGTCATGAGCTATGGTCTCGAAGACCAGCGAGAAATGGCCGTGCAGCGCTGGCAGGCGTTGCTCGAGGATCAGGGCACTTCCTCCATTTTTGCCGGGCTCTACCTCGGGCAAAGACTCGCGATGCCGGCATCGTTTCTGCCGCTGCTGTGCGGCCTGCTCGAACACGCAGATGACGCCGTTAAAAAGGGCGCGCTCGCCGCATTACGCCGGGGCGCGTTGCAGGCGGACGCGCGCCTGACGGCGTTGCTTGAAGTGCTCGCCAAATCGCCCGGCCAGGAGATGCGCGTAGCGTGCGTCGAATGCTACCGCCTGCTGCCGGCGGCTGACCGCGAGCGGCTGGCTTTCGCGGCGTTGACCGACCGCCACCCGAACGTGGTCGAAGCGGCGCTGGGTGTACTGGATGAATGCATAGAAGATTTGCCCGCGCGGCTGTTTGCATGGCTGAACGAAGATTGCGCGCCGCCGCGCCAGCAGCAGCAAGTACTCGCCTATTTGTCGCGCCAGGGCGTGCAGCGCCAGCCGTTCGAGGATTTTGCCGGGCGCAAGCTGAAGGACGCGGCCGCGATGGTGCAGGCCCTGCGCGTGCTGGAAACAGACACGACACGCGCTGACGCCGGCTGGATGCTGATGAAAATCGTTCTTGCCGAGCGTTTTACGCAGACACTCGAAGTCGCGTTGCTGGCGATGGAAAACCTCGGCGACAGCCACAGCATCCGCATCGTGTACATAGCGCTGAAGAGCAAGGACAAGCGGCAGGTTGCGCGTGCGCGCGAGGCGCTGACGAATATCGCCAACAGCGCGCTGGGCGCGCAGCTGGGCCAAATGCTGCTGCTGGCGAGCGACAGCACTGCCGTGGTGGACATCGTGCCGGGCACGGTGAGTTTTAAACGCGCGGCCGATGCGCTTGAGTGGTGCGCCAATCATGTAGACTGCTGGCTGAAAGAGTGCGCAGAACAAGCGCTGAAAGCAGAATGCGCGGCAGCACCCGCCGCGGGATAGGGAGAGCATGGCAGATTTCTTTGACCGTATCGTTATATTGAAGCGCACGAAGATTTTCTCGGAAGTCGCGACGGACGATCTCCGCGTGGTGGTCGAGGAAATGCAGGAGGAGGCCTACTTCAAGGGCGAGCGCGTGTTCGAGATCAACGATCCGAGCGACCGCATGTACATCGTCCTGACCGGCAAGATCGGCATCTCGATCAATCCCGACGCCAAAGTCGAGGATTTCGTCAGCCTCGTGGAGGCGGGCGGCTGCTTCGGCGAGATGGGCCCGCTCGACGGCTTACCGCGGTCCGCCACCGCCCACGTCGTCGAAGACTCGCAACTGCTGTATCTCGACAAACTGAAGCTGCATGGCCTGATTGCGAGCTACCCCGAGCTTTCGTTCGGCCTCCTGCACGGCATGAGCACGCTCGTGCGCGAGACCAGCGAAAAGCTGCTCGATGCGCGTTCCGGAGAGCAGCGGCGCAAGAAGTAGCCTCGTATTTCAGTGATGCGTGAGCAGTAACAAGTGATGAGTAATGAGCGATGGGCAATGGGTGAAACCGATCTCACGCATAGTCCCGCAGATCCTGCTTGTCACCCATCACCCATCACCGCTTCACTTAAACCCCGTGACATTAAGCGCCTGCACCGGTAGCGCAATGCCTTTCAGCGTCAATTCGCCGAGTGGCGCCGATTCGACGGCATCTTCGATGCGCGCCAGCGTTTTCTGGTTGGTCAATATCTGTCCGCCTTTGGCTTCGCTGCATAATCGCGCGGCAAGGTTGGTGACGCTGCCGATGCACGCGTAGTCCCAGCGTCCCTCGTAGCCAATCGCGCCGAGCGTCGCGTAGCCTTGCACGAAGCCGATGCCGAGATCAAGGTCGTAGCCGCGTTTTTTCCACGCTGCGCGCAGCGGCGTGAATTGCTCCTGCATCGCGAGCGCCATTTTGACCGCGTTCAGGGTCGGGTTTTCTAGCTTGATCGGGTCGTTGAAGAATATCATCATGCCGTCGCCGACGAAGCGCTCCAGCGTGCCTTCGTGCGCGAGGATGAGCGGCCCCATCACTTTATGGTATTCCGAGAGCACGCCCATGACCTCCTCGGGCTCGTTGCTGTCGGTGAACGCGGTAAAGCCGCGCATGTCGAGAAACACCACGACCACTTCGCGCCGGTGGGTTTTCAGGAGGTCTTCGCCCCCGCCGCTGACGATGGATTCGGCGAGTTGCGGCGAGAAGAAATTTTTCAGGCGGCCGAGGCGGTCGAGCTGGCTGACCTGCTCCTGCACGCGCTCTTCGAGCTTCCTGTTCCAATCGGCAAGCTGGGTGGCTTGCGCCTGCACCGTATCGTTGAGGCCCTTGACCCGCAGCAGCGATTTGACGCGCGCCAGCAGTTCCGGCTGGTTGATCGGCTTGGTCAGGAAATCGTCGGCCCCCGCTTCGATGCCCTTGACGCGCTCCTGCGCGGGATCGAGCGCCGTCACCATGACGACCGGCAGCAGCTGCGTGGCGGGATTGGCGCGGATTTTCTGGCAGGTTTCGTAGCCGTTCATGCCCGGCATCATGACGTCGAGCAATACCAGGTCCGGTTTCTCGGCTTCGACTTTTACCAGCGCTTCCGCGCCGGAACCCGCGGTCACCACCGCATAGCCTTTGTACGTGAGGACGTCGAGCAGCATCTTCACGTTGAGAGGCGTGTCGTCGACCACGAGGATTTTGGCGGTTTCGGTCACGCCGCACCTGCGTGCTTTTTCAGCGTGGCCGCGACAGTTTCGAGAAATTCCTTGACGTTGATCGGCTTGGTCTGCAGGCCGTCAAATCCGGCGTCCATCATTCTTTTTCGGTCCTCGGTCATGGCAGACGCGGTGACCGCGATGATCGGTATCGATTTTGTGTCCGGATCTGCGCGCAGCACCTTGAATGCCTCGATGCCGTTCATGCCCGGCAGATGAAAGTCCATCAGTATCAGCGCCGGCTTTTTCTCTTTCGCCAGCCGGATGCCTTCCTCGGCGGTTTCAGACTCCAGCAACTGGTAGCCCTTGAACTGCAGTATATCGCGCACCAGCTTGCGATTTTTTTCGTTGTCTTCGACGATCAGGATCAGTTCATTGGCCATATCTATTCCTCAAAAGTCTTGGTTGTAACCGCCGATAGACGCAGATAAACGCCGATTGGATCAGATGAAGATTTGCGTAATGCATCTGTAAGACCAGTGCATCGGAATGTCCCGGTATTTGATATCAATCGTCAGGTTCTTCAAGGCTTTATCTGCGTTCATCTGCGTTTATCGGCGGTTGCATATGGTTTTAGGCGGTAGTGACGGCAGCCTGCGGAGTTGCTGTTACTGGCAGGGTGAAGGCGAACGTCGAGCCTTTGCCGACTTCGCTGGTCACCCAAATCTTGCCGCCGTGCAGTTCGACGAACTTGCGCGTCAATGCGAGTCCGAGCCCGGTGCCTTCCGCTTTTTTCGTGTAATCGGTGCCGACCTGGCGGAATTCCTCGAAGACTGCCTTACAGTCCTCCGGCGCGATGCCGATGCCGGTATCGGTCACGCTGACTTCGACCATGTCATCCGCCGGACGCGCCGCCACGATGATGCGGCCGCCTTCGGGCGTAAATTTCACGGCATTCGACAGCAGGTTCAGCAGGATCTGCTTGACCTTGCGTTCGTCGCCGGTGATCGCAGTAATCTCGGGCCCGACCTTCGCCTGCAATTCGAGGTTATGCCGCCCGGCGCGCTCTTTGATCAGCGTGAGCGCATTGTCGATGGCGGACGGCACGTCGAAGGTCGCCAGTTCGAGTTCCATGCGCCCGGCCTCGACTTTCGACAGGTCGAGGATGTCATTGATAAGTGAGAGCAGGTGCTTGCCGGAGCCGTGGATGTCGTTGATGTATTCGGTCTGCTTGTCGTTCATGTCGCCGAACATGCGTTCCTGCAGCACCTCCGAAAAGCCGATGATGGCGTTGAGCGGTGTGCGCAATTCGTGCGACATGTTGGCGAGGAATTCGGACTTGTGGCGGTTGGCAATTTCAAGCTGCAGGCTTTTCTCCTGGATCTCGTTAAAGAGGCGCACGTTCTCGATCGCGATTACGGCTTGGTCGGCAAAGGTCTTGAGAAGCGCTACTTCCTTCTCGGTGAAAGCGCCCGCCACGCGCCGCACTACGGAGATGGCGCCGATCGCCCGGCCTTCGCGCAGCAGCGGCGCGTAGATTCCTGAATGATACCCAAGCTTCAGGCCAAGCTGGCGGATGCGCGGATATTGCTCCACAGCCTGCTCAAGGTCCGGCAAGTGGAGCATTTGCCCGTCGAGTACGCACGCCCCGACGGCGCTTCCGCGGTCGACTGGCATTTCCAGGGCGATTTCGCCGTTACTCGATCTGGCAAGCAGCTGTTCTTTATCTATTAGCCAAAGTACTACGCGGCTGTCAGCGAACAGATTGCTGCAGTTCCGCACGATGGCGTCGAATACCGGTTGCGTGTCGGTCAGGGAGCCGCTGATGATGCGCAGGATGTCGGCGGTCGCCGTCTGTTGTCCGATCGTTTCGGTCAGTTCGCGCGTCCGCTCATCGACTTTGCGCTCCAGCCCCGCGTAAGAGTCCTTCAGTCGCTCGGCCATGGTATTGAACTGATCCGCAAGCGTTTCCAGTTCGTCGCCGGTGTTGACCACAATGGCCTGGTCGAGATTGCCGGCACCGATGCGTGCAGCGCCAGCCTGCACCGCGCGGATCGGCTCGACCATGCGGCGTGCCAGAAACAGGCCGGCCAGTATCGCCAGCACGAGACCGCCGAGCAGCAGCAGGCCGGTGCGCTTGAGCGATGCGTACAGCGGCGCGAACGCTTCCTCTATGGGCTGCTCGACGAACACGAGCCATCCCAACGGATTGATGCTCGCATATGCCGCCAGCACCTCATGGCCTTGCAGATTGCGCGCAATCGTAACGCGCTGCACATCATCGCCGGGTTTGGCTTCAAGCGCTGCTTTCACCTGCGGCAGCGCCGCGAGGTCGGATTTCTGCAGCACCAGGCTGATATCGGGATGCGCGATCAGGCGGCCGCGTGCGTCGATGGCGTAAGCCAGCCCCTTGTCGCCGATTTTGATACGGGAAATCACGTCCCAGATGAACTTGAGATTTACTTCGGCGACCGTGATGCCGGCTTCATCGCTGATGCCGGCCATCGAGATCGTCATGTACGGTTCGGTTTCCTTGCGGAAATAGACCGGGCTGAAGTACGTTTTTCCCGACCGCGCCACCGTGAACTTGGGATCCTTGGAAATGTCCTCGTCGCTGCCTGCCACGTCCATGCCGAGGCGCGAGACACGTAACCGTTCCTTTCCAGTGCGGTCGAGTTGAATCACGTCGGTGATCGCCGGTACCTGGCGCAGCAGCTTCAGATAATCGAAGCGGCGCTGTTCGGGATTGGCCGCGCCCGCCTGCGGCAGGCGCATCCAGCCGATCTGGTGCTCTATTTCCAAAACGTACGCTTCGATGCGCGAGGCCGCGGCAGCGGCCTTCTCGCGTTGCAGGTCGAGCAGGGCGGATTTGTTCTCGCGGTAAGTGACGTAGACGCCAATCCCGCCGCTGGCAACGAGCGCGAGAGTCACCAGCGTCACGAAGTAGACCGCGTATTTGCGGAACAACGAGCGGCGGAGTATCACTCGATCACCTTCCTGGCCTGCAGCAGCATAGACTGGGGTACCTTGATGCCAAGCGCTTTCGCGGTTTTCAGGTTGATTACCAGATCAAATTGTGTAGGTTGTTCCACCGGCAATTGGCCGGTCTGTGCTCCCTTGAGTATCTTGTCCACATAGGCTGCCGTTCGTCGAAGTATATCGATCGGGTCGGCGCTGTAGGAAAGCAGCCCGCCGGACTCGACCATGGTCTGATTGCCAACCATCACCGGCAGGCGATGTCTGGCAGCCAGCGCAATCGTGGCGGGTTCGTACGCCGCGGACTGACCTGGCAGCCAGATAATGCCCTGTGCGCGCCACGACAATATCTGCCCGAAGACCTCCGGCAGATTGGCCGGAGTCTTGACCGAAAATAAGCGCGCGTCCAGCCCAAGCTTCGGCGCTGAAAACTTCACGTCCCGCATCTGCGGATCGTTGACGGGGTCCGCCGGGTTGTACATCACTGCGATGCGTTTCGCGCCGGGGACCAGTTCATGGAAAAGGGCAAGCCGCTTGGGCGCGAGTTCGCCGACCATGTTGGATATCCCCGTGACATTGCCTCCGGGCCGGGCCAGATTGGTAACAAAACCCGAACCGATCGGGTCTCCCACTGACGACATCACGATCGGTATTGTTTTAGTCGCGTCAATTGCAGCGCGTGCGCCGGGCGTATTGACCGCCACGATGACGTCGGGCCTGGCATCGACAAGTTCACCCGCGAGGGCGGGCAGACGCCCGTAATCTGATTTCGCGGAACGAATCATGAACTTCGCGTTCTTGCCGTCTTCGTATCCGAGCTTGCGCATTTCGTCGAAGAATGCCGGAAACGTGACGACATCGATGGACATGAGAATTCCGATCAGGCGGTGCGACGGTGCGGCAGTCTGCGCGCGGGCTATGACTGACGCGCCGAGCGCACTCGCACCCAAGGCAATGACAAGCGCGCGACGTGTAATCATTCGATCACCTTGGTCGCCTGCACGAGTACCGATCGCGGAATCCTGATGCCGAGTGTTTTGGCGGTTTTCATATTGACGACCAATTCGAACTTGGCCGCCTGCTCAATCGGAATATCGCCGGGCTTCGTGCCTTTGAGTATCTTGTCGACAACCACGGCCGAGCGGCGAAACATTTCATTGATGTTCACTCCATAGCCAAGCAAGCCGCCGGCTTCGGCGAAATTCGGCGGCCCGGCGGCGGCAAGGCGGTTCTTGATTGCCAAATCCGCAATGATTTTTGCGTTGTCGTAAAGTACCGGTATAGAGGTCATCGCCATGGCGCCGACCTGCTGTTTGACTATTGCCGCCATGGTGTCCGCGATTTCCGCACTGCTTAGCACGTTGAATTTCTGCACATTGATTTTCAGATGCTTTCCGGTTGCCGCCACTTTTTCGAACTGAAGTTGATTGGATTTGTCGTCCGGAGATCCGAACAGAAATGCCGCCCGCGTGAGCTGCGGCAGCACTTCCTTGAGCAACGCGATCAGTTTTGCATTGAGTTCTTCGCTGAAGAAGATGCCTCCCGTAATATTTCCGCCCGGCCGCGAAAGACTGGTGGCTACGCCGGCGCGTACGGGTTCGGCGAACGCGGCGGCGACTACGGGAATCGTGACCCCCGCCCGCTTCGCCGCCAGAGCCCCGGGCGTCGTGTGGGTCACGATGACGTCAACCTTGAGACGGACCATCTCCGCCATGAGGTCTTCAAGCCGTTCGAATTTGCCTTCCGCCCAGCGGGATTCGTAGACGACATTTCCGCCTTCGATGTAGCCGAGGTCGCGCAGGCCCGCTTGCAACGCCTGCAAGCGGGTGTCGCCGGCGGAGACGCCGGCGCCCACGAAGCCGATCCGGAATACCTTGCGTGGCTGGGCTTTTGCGACCGATGCCAGTGACGCGAGGGCGCTTGCGCCAAGCACGACCAGCGCTTGTCTGCGCGTAGTCATTAGATCACCTTGTCCGCACTGACCAGCAGCGACTGCGGAATCATGAGCCCGAGTGCCTTCGCGGTCTTGAGGTTGAGCGTCAGGTAATAGCGTGTCGGTTGCTCGAACGGCAGGTCACCGGGTTTTGCACCCTTCAATATTTTATCGACGTAAGTTGCCGCACGTCGGAAATTATCCAGTAAATCGGCGCCGTAGTTGATCAGGTTTCCCGCTTCCGCGAAGCGTGTGATTCCAGACAGCGTCGCCACACGGTGCCTGGCGGCCCCGTCCGCAATCTCGCGTGTTTGCTGGGCAAAGTATGTGTCGTTGAAAACGATGGCGGCGCGCACGCGTTCGCGCGCGAACATGGCGAACGCCGCTTGAATGCCGGGTTCAGCGCTCGCCTCGGCTAGGACGATCTGCACGCCCGTTTTCTGCGCGGTCAGCATCAGCTTCGCTAATTGCTGCGGATGGGACACGTTATCCGGATGAATCAATACGCCGATCCGCGTCAGTTTGGGTATGACCGACATCGCGAGCTCGAGCATTTTCGGATTCAGGTCCGCCGCAGTATCGGTCAAACCGGTGAAGTTGCGGCCCGGCTTCGCCATGCTTGCGGCGAAGCCTCCCGCGACCGGATCCACACCAACTGTCAGGATTATGGGTATGGTGGCGGTCACAAGCTGTAATGCGCGGTAAGTCGGCGAGCCCGTTGCCACGATTACGTCCGGATTCAGTTTTACCAACTCGGCTGCCAGCGTTGCCGGGCGCTCGGGCTTACCGTCGGCAAAGCGTTCTTCTATCACCAGATTTTTGCCTTCGATATACCCGAGGTCGCGCATGCCTTCCACGAAAGCGGCGTAACGGCCCGATTCCATCGCCGATTGTCGCGACCCAAAATAGAAAAAGCCGATGCGCGGCGATTTGCCCAGCTGCTGTGCCAGTGCCGCAAGAGACGGGACGAGGGCGCTCGCGCCAAGTGCAACCAACAATCTCCGCCGCGTTGAGCCGTACGCTGTGTCCGCTCCGGCGAAGCGACGTGAGTCGGCATGCGCTATATTTCCGATTTCATGCATTATTCGATCACCTTGTCCGCTTGCACCAGTATCGACTTGGGAATTTTCAGGCCCAGCAACTTCGCAGTCTTCATGTTGATGACGAGTTCGAATTTGGTCGGCTGTTCGATCGGCAGATCGCCGGGTTTCGCGCCCTTGATTATCTTGTCGACATATGTGGCCGAGCGGCGCCAGTGGTCGGCGAAACTCGTGCCGTACGACATGAAGAACCCGGCTTCCGCCCATTCTTTCACAGTCCCGATTGCGGGGAGCCGCCGTTCAATTGCAAATTTCGTTACTGCCGCGCGATCGATGGTGCCGTCAGGAATGATCATGAGGGCACCGGGGCGGGGCGGGCCGAGCGCGGTATACGCGAGTTCGATCTCTCCGGGCGCGGGACTTTTAATCGGCATGGCCACCAGCGTGATACCCAGCGTCGCCGCGCCGGCTTTGAGATCTTCGAATTGTGGCAGCGTATGTGGTGTCTCGGGATTCAATATCACCGCGACCCTGATCACTCCGGGCACAATCTCCTTCAGCATTTGCAGCCTTTTGCTGACCATGCCGGAGTGAAGATCCGAGAGCCCCGTCACATTCCCGCCGGGATGTGCGAGCGAGGCGACTAGGCCGTTGCGGACAGGATCGACCGCCGACGCCATTACGACCGGGATTTTGCCGTCGGCCTTCTGTGCGGCGCGCACTGCCGCCGGTGCACCGTACACGACGAAAATGTCGACCTTCAGTTTGGCCAACTCCACCGCCAGCGGGAACAACCGTTCCGAATATCCGTCCGCATGACGCACTTCGACTGCAATGTTCCTGCCTTCGACATAGCCGTGATCCTGCAGGCCTTGGCGCAAGCCGGCAAGCCAGTCCTTGTCGCGTTCCGCGCTGGCCACCGACAAGTAGCCGATGCGCGGAATTTTTTTGTCGTGTAGTTCGGCGGCGATTGCGAAAGGCGCGCCGAGCGCGCTTGCGCCAAGCGCAACGAGCAGCTCGCGGCGGGAGATCATTCGATCACCTTATCGGCGCTGATCATGAACGACTGCGGGATGGTCAGTCCCAGTGCTTTTGCAGTTTTGGCATTGATGATGAATTCAAACCGCGTTGGTTGTTCGAGTGGCAGATCTGCAGGTTTGGCACCCTTGATAATTTTATCCACATAGGTCGCAGCCCGCCGGAACATATCAGGAAAATTAGGCCCATAGAACACGAGCCCGCCGTCATCCATGAATTCGGAAAACGGATAAATCGCTGGTATGCGATTTTGCGCGGCAAACTCCACGATGCGTTTTCGGTTGGATACGAGAAACGGGCGGTCGGCAAGGACGGCCATTGCGTCGGGTTTCGATTTCGCGATCGCCGCGAATACTTTCTCGAATTCAGGCACCGCGCTGACTTCATATATCTGGGCCGCGAGATGTTGTGCTTCGGTCGCGGCCCGCGTCGATTGCAGGATTACCGATGTGAATGCATTGGCCGGATTGGTCAGCAACGCGATGCGCTTCATCCTGGGCACGAATTCGCGCAGGATCTGGATGCGCTTGCCCTCGAGTTGAGTGTAAAGAGTGGAAAGCCCGGTGATATTGCCACCGGGCCGCGCGAGACTGGGCACGATGCCAGTGGCGACCGGATCGCCTACTGCCGCCATCACGATCGGGATCGTGGTGGTCGCTTTCTTCGCGGCCAGCGCCGCCGGCGTTCCAGCGGTGACGATGACGTCGACTTTAAGCGCAATCAGTTCAGCAGTGAAAGCGGGGAGGGCATCGATGCTGCCGTTCGCCCAGCGGTAGTGGACTTCGATGTTTTTGCCCTCGATATATCCCCGTTCGCGCAGCCCCAGGCGAAGGCCTTCGAGCAGCGCCGTTTCCAGCGCTGGTGTCGCGTTGCCGACATAGCCGACTTGCGGCAACTTGCGTGCGGGCTGGGAGTATGCGCTCCGAGCAGTGAGCAAGCCCGCGCCAAGTGCAACGATGAGTTTACGGCGGTTGTTCACTCGATCACCTTGTCAGCCCGCGCCATCAACTGTTCCGGCAGACTTACGCCCAGCGCTTGGGCGGTTGATTTATTGATTGCCAATTCTATTTTGGTGGGCTGCTCGACGGGCAAGTCCGCGGGCTTGATACCTTTGAGAACTTTGTCGACGTAGCGCGCGACCTCTTTGTAGTAGTCCTTGTAACTCAAACCGTAGCTCATAAGGCCGCCGGCCTCGGTAAATTCTCGGAAGCCGTAGATGCCCGGCAGCTTATGGACGTTAGCCAGCGTGACGATGCGTTGCACCTGGCCCGCGAGCAGCGGGTCGACCATAACGATGAAGGCGCCGGCATGCCGCTTTTTCATATCCGCGAACGCGCGCTCCAGTGCCGCCGGGCTATTCGCTCGCGCCAGGAATACTTTGACGCGGACTTTGCGTGCCGCATCCTCGAACGCGTCCCAGTAGTAGGCGCCGTCTTCGCCTGCGTTCGCCAGCACGCCGAGCGTGTGCGCTTTGGGCACCGCGATGTTGATAAGTTCGACCCATTTTGGAATCAACTCCTGGAACAGCGTCAGCGTGCCGGTGATGTTCGCGCCGGGGCGCGCAAGACTCGCCACCAACCCGCGTTCGACCGGATCGCCGTCGATCGACATTACGACCGGGATGGAACTCGTCGCCTGTTTCGCCGCGCGCGTCGACGGCACGCAGGTGGTGACGATCGCGCTGGGATTGGTCTTCACCAGCGTCGCGGCAAGCTGCGGAAACTCGTAAGCTGCCTTGCCCGCCCACGTTACGTCGATCGCGATGTTGCGGCCCTCTACGTAGCCCAATTCGCGCAACGCATTCTTGAACGCATCGAGAAAAGCGCCGTTGGAGGCGGCCGTTCCGAGGGAGAGATAACCGACGTGCGGAATTTTTGCCGTTCGCTGCTGGGCGAGGCCGGCCAGCGGCGCCGCGAACGCGCTGGCGCCAAGCGCAATTAATATTCTTCGGCGCGTATTCACTCGATTGTTCTGTCCACCCGCAAGGCCATCGACGGCGGAATTTTTACGCCAAGCGCACGGGCGGTGCGGTTGTTGATTACGAGCTCTACCGTTCGCGGCAGTTCGACGGGCAGGTCCGCGGGTTTGGTGCCGCGCAGTATTCGATCCGCAAAGCGCGCGAGGTCTTTATAGGAGTCCTGCAGGTTGGGGCCATAGGTGAGGAGAAATCCGTTGTCGGCGAATGCGCCCCAGCCGGACACCGTGGCGATCCGCCGTTCCGCGGCGAACTGCGCGATGCGCGCGGCATTGGCGATCATTACGCCGTCGGGGAAGACGAGCAGCGAATCGCAGCGCTGCTGTGCGATCGTTCTAAACGCCTCGTCCAGATCGGCCGCGCTGCGAGCGGGCGCATAAATCAGAGTGAGGCCGGCCTTGCGGGCGATTTCTTCGGATGCCGCACGCTCGCGATGCTCGCCCGGGTGCTCGACTCGCGTGAGCACGCCGAGGCGCCGGATTTGAGGCACGAATTCCTTGAGCAATTCGATGCGTTTACCCGCGAGCTCCAGCGACATCAGGCAGATGCCCGTCATGTTGCCGCCGGGCCGCGCGAAGCTTTGCACGAAGCCCGCGTCGACCGGATTGCCGCTGAAGCCGAAAACTACCGGCAATTGCGATTGAAGTTTGTGCACCGAAAAAACATCACGACCGTAGGACATTATCAATTCGGGATTGGACGCGAGCATCTCGCGCGCGGCTTGATCGGCTTCCTCCGGCGTGCCGTTGGTCAAATGAACGCTGATTGCGATGTTGCGGCCCTCGTGCCAGTTGAGTTCGCGAAACCCGGTTTGCAGCGCTGCAAAAAACGGCGAAGGCGCACCGGAACGCCCGGCGCCGAACCAGGCAACGCGGCGGATTTTTTCCTGGGCAAACGCGAGATTCGGTGCGGCGAGGCCGGCGGCGAGCGCGACAAGAAATTCACGGCGTGTATTCATTCGATTGTCCTGTCGGCACGCAGGAGGATGGATGGAGGGACCTTGATGCCGAGCGCTTTGGCAGTCTTCATGTTGACAACGAACTCGTATGTCGTCGGTCCTTCCACCGGAAGGTTCTCGGGTTTGTCGCCCTTGAGTATCCGGTCCACATAGACCGCGATACGGCGCGACGACGCCTGGAGATTGGGGCCGTAGCTGAACAGTGCGCCGTCGTCCGCGAAAATGCTCCAGGCCGAAATCACCGGCAGCCGGCTTTTGGCGGCGGTTTCGATAATGCGTTTGCGGTTGGAAATCGTGAATCCGCTGGGCGCCAGGATAAACATCTCCGCGCGCGCTTCAACCGCTGCCTTAATCGCTCTTTCGACTTCATCCGGCCGCGGCGGCCGCGGAATCTCCAGCGACTGGAGCTTGATGCCCAACCCTGGCGCCGCGGCCAGCATGCCCTTGAACTCATTGTCTACATGACCCGGATCCCAGAAGACAGCGGCGCGGGATATGCCAGACAAAGTCTCCTTGGAGAGTTCAAGGCGCTTAGCTGACAACTCATCGGTGAGGTAAGTCAGCCCCGTGAGGTTCCCTCCCGGGCGGGCGAGCGTAGCCACGTAGGCCATCCCGACCGGGTTCTGGCTGGTGCCGAAGACGACGGGGATAGTGCTGGTCGCTTTCTTGGCAATGCCAACGCCGGCGCTGAAGGTGAGCATCAATTCCACCTTGAGGTTGACCAGTTCTGCCGCGTACTGCGTCAGCAGAACTGGATCGCCGCTGGCGTAACGATATTCGATGACGACGTTTTTGCCGTCGATCCAGCCTAGCTCGCGCAACCCTTCGAGTGCCTGTTTTTCCGGGAACTGGGCGCCGTTCGCCGCCAGACTCAGCAAACCGATGCGCGGGAGCTTGCCCTGCGGCTGGGCGAAGGAGCGAATAGGCGCGGCGAGCGCCGCCGCTCCCAGTGCCATCAGCAGTTCCCGTCGCGTCGTCAATCGAATCTCCCCTCGCGGCCGCGCCTCGGTGGCTCTGCGCGGCATCCATGATATGCCGTTCGCATCAAATGTAGTAGTCGGCGCAGGGATTGCGGAACAACAATTCGTGCGCGGCGTGGTCGCTGCGGGCTTTTTGCACTTTCCGGGAAGCACGCGCGCGCAGCGGGCTCACCAGCAGGACGAGATACGCCATGTAAGCAAACCCAGCCAGGAACACGACATTGGCGCCGTTGATCAGGTACTCGAGCATGTTGGTCTCCTCGTTACGCCCCGGGGAATCCGGTATGCATAATGTAGCGGGCGGGCGCCGCCGGCCATACCTGGGACGGCACTGGAAAGTTGTGACTTATTTACCCCCCTCCCGGCCAGTCAAAGGCTGGGGAGAGGCGAGAGGCGAGAGGCGAGAGGCGAGGTGGGAGAGGGGAGAGGCGTGCTTCAAGCGGTTGTAGCCGAACGTGTGATAGTAGCGACTAGATCTGACAGGCAGTGTCCGCTTTGACCCGAATTTCGACCGACGCGCGACGGTCGCTAACGGCCAACAGCAGCCACTGCTGCTGCCACATTAGGACCACGCTGGCCGACAGCTTCCCTGCTGGTAGCCGACACTCAGCGTTCGGGGAGAACTCATCTCCAGTCCTCGACCTGTAATCCGCTCACCCGCTTGAACTCACCTACATTCGATGTGACCACGACCAACCCCCGTGACAGCCCCGTTCCGGCAATCAGAACATCGTAAGCACCAATGGGCTGTCCGCGGGTCTTGAGCGCAGCGCGGATTGCCGCAGTAGCCCGGGCATCGGCTTCGTCGAACGGCAGCGTGGCGATGGTCGAAAAGAAGGCGTCAAGCACCGCGGTGAGCTTCCTTGCCCGTTCGGCATTGAGCGCGAGACCATAATCGACCTCCATGCGTGTAAGTGCTGATACGGCTATCAGGGTCGGCGATGTCGCCTTGACGCGCGCCAGCACATTTGGTTGGCCTTTGACGAAATCAGAGACCGTGCAGGTATCGAGCAGATACTTCATGCCAGCGGATCGGCAATTGGCTGCTTGAGCCTATCTCTGCTCGCTTCAAACCGCGGCATGCCGGCCATACCCTTGAATGCAAGCACTTCATCAGGCCACTGGGGTTTGTCATGTTTGTTCAGCCAATCGCTCACAGCCTGGCGAACCAGTGCATTCCGACTTTCGCCAGCCCGCTTGGCTAATTGGTTGAGCTGTTGACCGGTTTCGTCGTCGAGGTAGATGTTAAAGTTCACCGTTGCCGCCTCCGTATAACTGTTCAATATGTTATACGAAGCGGGCGCGAATTGGTAGGGGTATGCAAACAAGTTCTCAGGGCCAGAACAGGCCATTGCCAGAAGGAGGTTAACGCGCTGTTGACGGACCGGGCTCCCAGCAAATTGCGGTCATACAGCTCGGAGCCAATATGCTTTTCCAGAAGACAACTCCCCACGGATCTGAAAACTCTTCCGGATTTTGGCGGTCGCGTTTGCTATTCTTCAGTTCGACCCAAACAAACAACTACGCGAATGACGATTACTTCGCAGCTCCTTGAAGCCTATATCAGGTGCCCAACCAAATGCTGGCTGAGGCGTGCGGGCGAGAGCGCCACGGGCAACGCATATGCAACGTGGGATCAGGCAAAAAACGAGGCATGTCGGGTGGAAGGAATCAAACGGTTGATTGCCGAGATGCCCGACGGCGAGCGTGTGGTGGCGCCGCCGACGGAGAATCTAAAGACAGTGACATGGCGAATGGCGGCAGACCTCCTAGCGCGAGCGCCAAATCTCGAGACTCGGATCCCCATCGTCGAGCGTACGCCCTCGGCGGGTCGGGGCAAGGCGGCACAGTTCATCCCTATCCGCTTCGTTTGGGCCAACAAGGTCGGCCGACACGACAAACTGCTGCTGGCGTTTGATGCCCTTGCGCTATCGATAATGCTCGGTCGCAACGTGCCTGCCGGCAAGATCATCCACGGCGACGATCATGCAGTGCTCAAGTTGAATACGACAGGCTTGGTGAGGGAAGTGCGGACACTCATCGAGAAAACTGCCACCCTTCTTTCTAGCCCTTTGCCCCCTGATCTTATTTTGAATCGGCATTGCGCTGAGTGCGAGTTCCAAACCCGCTGCCACCAGAAGGCGGTTGAGAAAGACGATCTCAGCCTGCTGGCACTCATGACGGAAAAGGAGCGCAAGAAATTTCACAGCAAAGGCATCTTCACGGTCACCCAGCTCTCGTACACGTTTCGGCCTCGTCGGCGTCCCAAGCGGCAGCCCGACAAGCGGGAAAAGTATCACCACGCCCTGAAGGCGCTCGCGATCCGGGAAAGGAAAATCCACGTCGTCGGCAGTCCGGAGCTGAAGATCGCGGGCACGCCGGTCTATCTCGACGTTGAAGGTCTGCCGGACCGCGATTTCTACTATCTGATTGGCGTACAAATTGGGAAGGGCGAAGCGGCGGTGCAACACAGTTTGTGGGCCGATACGGTCGAGGACGAGCGGACGATTTGGAACGAGATGCTTGGCATCGTCGGGACAGTGGAGAATCCGGTGCTGATCCACTATGGTAGCTACGAGACGGTTTTTCTGCGGCGAATGTGCGAACGATACGGAGAACCGCTTAAAGGTTCGGTGGCGGGCGGAGCCATTCAAGCAGCGGTGAATCTGCTGTCTGTGACTTTCGCGCGGGTTTACTTTCCCACCTTCTCCAATGGGTTGAAGGAGATCGCCGGATATCTGGGGTTCCGATGGTCGGACTCCGCTGCCGGCGGCCTGCAAAGCATCCGGTGGCGACACGAATGGGCAGCGGCAACAGCACCTTCAACGAAACAAGCTCTCCTCACCTACAACGGCCAGGATTGCGAGGCTGTCGGAATGCTGACTAACAAGCTGGTTGAATTGCACCAAGCATCTCTTCAGACCGCAGGCTCATCTCTCGATGGGGTCGTTGACACAGCAAGGATGAAGCGGGAACACCCATACGGATTCAAACGCAACATATTTGTTTTCCCGGAATTGGATGCCATCAACAGGGCCGCTTACTGGGACTACCAGCGTGAGCGAGTCTACGTGAAATCGAACGTAAACTTAAAGCGTGCTCTGCGCCAGACATCGAGGCTCAAACGGGCCTTGGCCCCCGACACAACTATCGATTGCCCGCGCCCGCGCTGTTGTCCGAAATGCAAGTCCACAAAGATGTTCGGGCACGGAAAGGCGAGCAAGACAGTATTCGACCTCAGGTTCATGCGACACGGAATAAAACGATGGATCAGCTACTATAGATTCCACCGTTACAAATGTCTGGCGTGCGGAGCCACCTTTTTCCCGCAGCTGAAAAGCTGGCCAGGCAGCAAGTACGGCACTGAAATCGTGGCGTATGCACTCTATCAGAATATCGGACTCCGTCTGCCGACGGAGAGCGTTGTCGGTAGCTTGAACAAACTGTTCGGTTTTCATCTGCCAGTCGGAAAAGCAACAGCATTCAAGCAAGTCGCAGCGAAGGCATATGAAGAAAGCTACAACCAACTGGTAAAAAATCTGTGCAGTGGTCGATTGCTCCATGCCGACGAGACAAAGGTCAGTATCAAAGGCAAGACCGGTTTCGTGTGGGTTTTTACCAACCTGGAGGAGGTGGCCTATATCTACGGTGAAACCCGCGAGGGTGACTTGCTTCATACTTTGCTCAAGGACTTCACGGGAATCTTGGTGTCCGATTTCTACGCGGCCTACGACGGAATTCGTTGTCGCCAGCAGAAGTGCTTGATCCACCTCATTCGAGACTTAAATGATGATGTCTTGAAGCATCCCTACGACGAGGAGCTCAAACGGCTCGCCCAAGCGTTCGCGGGTTTGGTCAGGCCGATGGTGGGAACCGTGGATCGTCACGGCCTCAAGAGTCGTTTTTTGAGGAAGCATAGGGTGTCTGTAGATCGGTTCTACCGACAGCTTTCCACCGTGGCCCTCCAGAGCCAAGCAGCGGTGAAGTTAAGAGACCGGTTTCAGAAGAACCGAGAAAAGCTGTTTACATTTTTAGATTACGATGGGGTGCCCTGGAACAACAACAACGCCGAGCACGCGGTCAAAGCCTTTGCCACGCTTCGGAATGTCATCGGAGGGTGCAGCACTGAAAAAGGGATTCGAGAATATTTGATTCTGCTGAGCATCTGCGAAACGTGCAAATACAAGGGGCTGGACTTTCTCGATTTCCTCCGCTCGGGCGAAAAAAACATTGACGCCTTTGCATCCTGCCTCTGAAAGCAACAACTGGTGGGGTGGACGACATCAACTTTTCGAACTTAATTCTGCTACACGCCCGACAAGGTGATCGAATGACGCGCTCTGGGGGGGGGGCGAAGACAGTCACCGCTATGGGTACGCACTATGTGTCTGCATTTGGCGTAAGCGGACGTTGAATCGTCGCGAGGCTCGGTGACCGCAGTGGGTCGAATCCAGCCAGCACCGCTTCCAGATACCGGCCGTTCACGTTTCCAGAAACCAGACACTGACCGTCAGTTCAAGTCGCAACTAGTACACCTACCGCCTGTCGCCTCTCGGCCCCAGGCTACCACTTGGCTGGGAGGGGCTTCAGGATGACGATGCGCTGGTCTTCGACGCTGATGTAGCCGCCGGTGCTCAGGTCTTTGACGATGCGGTTGATCATTTCGCGCGAGGCGCCGACGCGGTTGGCCAGTTCCTGCTGCGACAGCTTTTCCGGCATGACCCGCTTGCCGTCCTGCGGCACCGACATCTCGTTCAGCAGCTTGGAGAAACGGCCGTAAACGCTTTTCAGCGCGAGGCTTTTGACATGCTCGGTCAGCACCCGGCAGCGGTGGATGAGCTTGCGGATCAGGTGCATCGCAAAGTCGGGATGGCTTTGCAGCAGGGCTTTGACGTCGTCTTTGGGGATCAATTGAAAGCGGCAGGGTTCCAGCGTCATGACGGAAGCCGAGCGCGGCCCTTCGTCGAGCACCATTTCGCCGAAGTATTCGCCGGGGCCCTGCGTGTCGAGGACGATTTCCTTGCCTTCTTCATTGGCGAGGAACACTTTTACCTTGCCCGACACGATGATGTAGAGCGTGTCAGTCTCGTCGCCTTCGTGGAGGACGACGGTATTTTTGGGGAAAGACCGGGTGACCGCGCGCTTGGACAAAGCGCTCAAATCCTGTTCGGACAAACCCAGAAACGGCGGTTTTTGCAGTTCGGACATGCGGCTCCCCAGTGCTGATATGCGCGCGGCGGCCAGTTTAGCAGGCGGCCGGGGAGGAGCGAAGGATGACGGGTGAAGGCGTGCGCCTCCTGGGCCGTTCACATGTCGGTTGGGGCGATGACCTCGTAGCCAAATTCGTCCGCGGCTTCAGTCAGCCAGTGCCACAGGTGCTGCGCATAGCTGCGCGCGTAGTAGAGGTCGAAGCCGTCGCCGGTTTGCGCCCGGTGTATCAGCACGCCGATGTGCGCGAGGGATGTCTGCGCGCATTGGCCGGGCTGGAACACGCGCGGATGCAGATCGAGGCCGCAGCCTTTCGCCAGCAAATCGAGGGTGCGCGGACCGTTGATGCGCAGCGCCGCGCGGCCATGGCTCACGTCGGTCAGAAATCCACTGGTGATCAGCAGCTCGGAATTGATTTTCGCCGCATCGCTGCCGACCAGCAGCCACTCATCCGGTCCCAGCCAAAGTACATCGCAGTCCGGTCCGCACATTGCGGTATTGGGTTTGAGCGGCAACGCGCAGCGGAGAGCCGCCTGCGCGCTGGCGAGGAACTCCGCATGCTGCGGATTGCCGCGCAGATCGATCAGCGTGAGATTGGTGCGCGCAGAAAGCGTAATGCCGTGCGGTATGGGCGCCCCGAACTGGCCGGGGCAGCAGGCTTCGGGACAGGCCGGATCGCGGTTAAGGATTTCAGCCACGGACGCGCGCTCCCGCCGGATCGAAAAATACGTGGTTCGTTACAGTCACCAGAACGCTGACGCCTGTCAGCGGTGAAGTCGCGTGAAAAATCTTTCCCGTCAGCGCACGGCCATTGCGCAATAGCGCCAGAGCAATCGGCTGGCCCAGCGTCGGGCTGTAGCAATTGGCGGTAACGTGGCCGAGTATGGGGTTGGGCCTCGGCGCGTTCGCATCGGCGACCAACTGTGCGCCGCGCGGAATGGGTGTCGTCCCGTCGAGCGACATCAAGCCGACGATCTGCTTGCGATCTGGAGCAGCGAGAGCGGGGCGCCTGAGCGAGCGTTTGCCGATGCTGTCTTTTTTCGCGCTCACGAGCTGGCCGAGGCCGAGATCGTCGGGCGTCGTGCGGCCGTCGAGCTCCATGCCGGCGACGTGGCCTTTTTCGATGCGCAGCACGCCCATTGCTTCGGTGCCGTACGGCGTGATGCCGAAGGGAGCGCCAGCAGACAGGAGTTTCTCCCACATCGCGCGTCCATAATCGGCGGGAACGTTGATCTCGTATGAAAGCTCGCCGGAGAAGCTGATGCGAAACACGCGTGCCGGAATGCCGGCAATCGTCGTCGCGCGATATCCCATGTATGGCAGTGCACCGTCGTCCCAGTCCTGTTCCGGCGCGATTGCGCGCAGCACGCGGCGCGCATCAGGGCCGGCGAGCGCCATCGACGCCCATTGCTCGGTGATGGACGTCAGATACACCTCGAGGTCGCGCCACTCGACCTGCACCAGGTATTCGAGCGTTGACATGACTTTGATCGCGTTCGCCGTGGTGGTGGTCATTACGTAATGCTGCTCGCCGATGCGCGCGGTGGTGCCGTCGTCGAACACCATGCCGTCTTCGCGCAGCATGACGCCGTAGCGCACTTTGCCGACCGCGAGTGTGCGCCAGTTGTTGATGTAGACGCGTTCGAGCAATTCCACGGCGTCTTTGCCTTTGATGTCGATCTTGCCGAGGGTGGAGACGTCGACCAGGCCGACGTGGTTGCGCACCGCGCGGACTTCGCGGTTGAATGCGTCGAGATCAGTTTCGCCGCGCCGCGCATAGAGCTGCGGGCGCCGCCACAATCCGGCATTGATGAAAGTGGCGCCGGCTTCCACGTGCCACGCATCCATCGCGGACAGGCGCAGGGGCGCGACATGCGGACCGCGTTCCTGTCCCGCGATCGCGCCGAACGTGACGGCCGTGTACGGCGGGCGGAACGTGGTGGTGCCGACTTCCGGTATGTGCGCGTTGAGCAACTGCGCCTGGATCGCGAGTCCGTTGATGTTCGACAATTTGCCCTGGTCGGTACCCATGCCGAGGGTTGTGTAGCGCTTCAGGTGTTCGACCGAGGTATAGCCTTCGCGGGCGGCGAGTCCGATGTCAGCGACGGTGACGTCGTTCTGGAAATCGACAAAGCATTTGTCGCGCGTGCCGTTGCGCACCTGCCACAACGGTTTTAGCGGCGCCTGGTTGTCCTGCGATGTCTGCGGCGTCGCCGGCACCGTGCCGTTGCCGCAACCGGCCGCCTGCGATGCGGCAGCACCAGCGGCGAACCCTTCAACGAGACAGTCGACGAGCGTCATTGCGCCGTTTGCGCTGCCCGCGGAGCGTGACGCCTGCACTGCATCGCCTGGCACGAAGGCGGCAAGCTTTTCGTCGTAGCGCAATTTGCCTTTGGCCTGCGAGTGCAGATGCACCGCGGGACTCCAGCCGCCCGACATGCAGACCAGATCGCAATCAACAGTCAATGCCGAACCGAGCGCGTTGCCTTCGTCGTCAATATCGGAGACTTCAACCGCAGTCACGTGGCGTCCGCCAAGCACGCGCCGCACCGCGCCGCCGAAGCGGTATTCAATGCCGGATTGCTGCGCGAGCTGTGGTCCGCGTCCGAGAGACCCGCGGCGCGCATCGATGATAGCTGCGATGTGTATCCCGCTCTCTTTCATGTCGAGTGCCGCCGTATAGGCGGTGTCGTTGTTGGTGAATATCACGGCGCGCGTTCCCGGCTTGACGCCGTAGCGGTTGGCGTAAGTGCGCGCGGCGGAAGCCAGCATCACGCCCGGCAGGTCGTTGTTTGCAAACACCAGCGGACGCTCCAGCGCACCGGTTGCCAGCACCACTTGTTTGGCGCGGACTTTCCATAAGCGTTGTGCCGGCGCGTGCGGCCCTGCTTGCGGCGCATGCTCGTTTATCGCCAACGCGTTGTGGTCGAAATAACCGAATACCGTGCTGCGGACGAGCAAGGTGACGTCCGGCAGCGCGCGCAGTTCTGCCAGCGTGCGCCGGACCCAGTTCAGCGCGGGTTCGCCGTCGATGTCGGCACGCTCGGCAAGCAGGCTGCCGCCGAACTCGCTGCTTTCGTCGGCGATGATGACACGCGCGCCGTTGCGCGCGGCTGCCAGCGCCGCGGCGAGTCCCGCCGGGCCGCCGCCGGCAACCAGCACGTCGCAATGTGCATAGCGATGCGCGTAGTTATCGGGGTCCGGCTGCGAGGGTGCGCGGCCCATGCCGGCGATGCGGCGGATGAGCCCTTCGTAAGTCATCCACAGCGAAGGCGGCCACATGAAAGTCTTGTAGTAAAAGCCCGCCGGCAGCAGGCGCGACAGCAGGTTGTTGATGCTGCTGATATCGAACTGCACCGACGGCCAGCAGTTCTGGCTTGCCGCGACCAGTCCTTCATACAGCTCGATTTGCGTCGAACGCATATTCGGTTCGGTGCGCGCGCCAGTTTCCAACTGCACCATGGCGTTGGGCTCGTCGGCTCCCGCGCACACGATGCCGCGCGGCCGGTGGTATTTGAAGCTGCGGCCGATGAGCCTCACGCCATTGGCGAGCAGCGCCGATGCCAGGGTGTCTCCCGCGTAGCCGGTCAGGCGCTCGCCGTTGAAGGTGAAGTTCAGCGGGCGGTTGCGGTCTATCAGTCCGCCGGCGGCTAGCCGAAAGGGTTGGGAACTCATATTTCAAATTCCAACCCTAAATTCGCCACAGAGGACACAGAGAAATTCAAAAAAAGAAAAAGAGTGTTTCTGATGTGCTTTTCCTCTGTGAACTCTGTGACCTCTGTGGCCAGCATTGGTGTTTTATCTGTGCTTAACGTCATTTGGGCAGGCTGCTGGCGATGACGTCGTGCGTGTAAGTGTTGCGGCGGACTTCGATCCAGCGCCGGCAGCCGGACGAGTGCTGCCACAATTCATCATGTATTCCACGCAGGTTGTCGCGCAGATACACGTAATCGGCCCATTGCTCGTCCGTCAGCGCGTCGGGGTTTTGTGGGCGCCGCACATTGGCGTCGCCGCCATAGGTGAATTCGGTCGCGTCGCGCGGCCCGCAGTGGGGGCAAGTGATTAGAAGCATGACAGGCGAGAGGCGAGAGGCGAGAGGGGAAAGACATAATACGGGCTGGCGAAGTAGCGCGAAAGGCCGTTGGCTTCCGCCTCCCGCCTCTCGCCTCTCGTCTTTCCACACATCAATGTACCCATGGATATGGTCCGCCGCCTTTTTCGTCGATGGTTTTACCGAGCGCAAAGCGGTCGAGCGTATAAGCGGCATTGAGCGCGTGCGGCGCATCGTTCGCGATCGTGTGCGCGAAGCACCAGCCGGAGGCGGGCGTTGCTTTAAAGCCGCCATAGCACCAGCCGCAGTTCAGGTAGAGATTGGCGAGCGGCGACTTGCCGATGATGGGGCTGCCGTCCATGCTCATGTCCATGATGCCGCCCCAGGTGCGCAGCATGCGCAGGCGGCTGAATGACGGGAACAGCGCGAGCATTGATTGCACGACGTGTTCGAGCGCCGGCAGGTTGCTGCGCTGGCCGTACGAGTTGTAGCCGTCGATGTCGCCGCCCAGCACGAGTTCGCCTTTGTCCGACTGGCTGATGTAGAAGTGCACTGCGCCCGACGTGACGACCGTGTCGAGCACCGGCTTCACCGGCTCGGAGACGAGCGCCTGCAGCACGTGCGTTTCGATCGGCAGCTTGAGGCCGGCCATGGCCGCGACCTGCCCGGAATGGCCGGCGACCGCGAGGCCGATTTTCTTGGCGCGTATGGTGCCGCGCGTGGTTTCGATGGCGGTGACGCGGTTGCCATCACGTTTGAGTCCCGTGACTTCGCATTGCTGGATGATATCTACGCCGAGAGCGTCCGCTGCGCGCGCATAACCCCAGGCCACCGCATCGTGGCGCGCGATGCCGCCGCGGCGCTGCAACAGCCCGCCCATGATCGGATAGCGCGCGGTGGGTGAGCAGTCGAGCAAAGGCACGAGGGCGGCAGCTTCGTCGCGCAGGATGAGATCGGCGTCGATGCCGTTCAGGCGCATCGCGTTGCCGCGCCGCGCGTAGGTGTCGAGATCGGCATAGCTGTGCGCGAGGTTCAGCACGCCGCGCTGGCTGAACATCACGTTGTAATTGAGGTCGGCCGAGAGGCCTTCCCACAGCTTGAGCGAATGCTCGTAGAAATGCGCGTTGGGCTCGAGGTGGTAGTTCGAACGCACGATGGTCGTGTTGCGGCCGGTATTGCCGCCGCCCAGCCAGCCTTTCTCGATCACCGCGATATTGGAGACGCCGTGGTTTTTGGCAAGATAGTAGGCGGTCGCAAGACCGTGGCCGCCGCCGCCGATGACGACGACGTCGTACTCGGCACGCGGCTCGGGGCTGCGCCACGCGCGCGGCCATTGCTCGTGGTAGCTCAAAGCGTTGCGGGCGAGGCTGAAAATCGAATATTTCATGTGTTCGCGGGTGCCGACATCGAGGTGGCGATAGAATCAGTTTTGGTGATGGTTTGTCAACTGTATCGAGGTTCGTATAGGAGACTATTAGCACGCTTACGCTGTATCATAAGAACCGCTAATGTCGCCTCCTGTGCGTTGCCGCGCCGTTGTGAGCCCATAGACGATTCAATACACTGTAGCCACACCCATCCGATGATCGAAGATCTCAATGCGCTCAAGGTTTTTCTCGCGGTGAGCACCTGTGGCAACATGACCAGCGCGGCCAAAAGCCTCGGGCTTACGCAATCGGCTGTTTCGCAAAGCATACGGCAGCTGGAAGATAACCTCGGTACCGTGCTGCTGAACCGCGCGGAGCGCCCGCTCAAGTTGACCGCCGCCGGCATGGTGCTGCAACGCCATGCCGTGCCTTTGGTCGAAGATGCGTCTGCGCTTGCCACCGTGGTGCGACAGGCGGGCGCTTCCAAGGTGCACGAATTGCGCATCGGCATCATCGATTCCTTCGCGTCGACGGTCGGACCCAGCCTGATCCGCTCTCTGCTGTCGCAGGTCGAGCGCCTGTCGTTCCGCTCGGGACTTGCTCACGACCAGGCCGAGGGTTTGCTGAGCCGCAACCTCGACCTCATCATCAGCAGCGATGCGATGGACGATGTCGACAGTCTCGACCGTTATCCCATCCTGACCGAGCCTTTCGTGCTGCTGCTGCCGGAGAAACTGGCGGCGGCAAACGCCACGCCGGAACTCAAAAAACTTGCCACGGAACATTCGCTGATACGGTTTTCGGCGCGCTCGCAGATTGGCGCGCAAATCGAGCGTCATTTGCGGCGTCTGGGAATTAAAGCGCCGCGGCTCCTCGAAGTCGACGCGACCGATGCGTTGCTCGCGATGGTCGGCGCCGGCCTCGGTTGGGCGATAGCTACACCGCTGTGCTTGCTGCAAGCGCGCTCGCAAATGGCCAGTATCCGCGTTGTGCCGTTCCCGGCGCCCGGATTCAATCGCCAGTTGCACCTGTTTGCGCGCGCCGGCGAATACGGCGAGCTTC
Source organism: Betaproteobacteria bacterium (assembly GCA_947474275.1). Taxonomy (GTDB): domain Bacteria; phylum Pseudomonadota; class Gammaproteobacteria; order Burkholderiales; family SG8-41; genus PALSA-1004. The sequence goes on along the minus strand of CANJHY010000032.1, from coordinate 2,583 downwards.
CGCAGCGCGTCGCGCAACTCGCCTGTGACATTCTCAAACGCGACTGCGTGCCTGAATTGCGCAAACTGGTGCCGTGGCTGCGCGGGCAACTCACGATAGGAGCGGGCAAATGAGCAATCATGACACGGTGCAGGTTGCGCTCGCAGAATTGCGCCAGACCGCGCACGCTGCGTTGTCCCGCGCCGGTTGCGACGAAGAGAACGCGACAGCGGTCGCTGCGGTGATGATGGCTGCGGATGCGGATGGCTGTGCTTCTCACGGTCTGTTCCGGCTTGCCGGTTATCTTGCGTCGCTGAAGAGCGGCAAAGTCGACGGCAAAGCGCGGCCCACGGTGGCGCGCCTCGCGCCCGCAGTCATCCAGGTCGATGGACACGGCGGATTCGCGCCACTCGCCATGCAGGCTGCGCACGCGGCGTTGGCGCCGGTTGCGCGCGAGCAGGGCGTGGCCGCTGCCGCGCTGGTCAACGTGCATCACTTTTCGGCGCTGTGGGTCGATATCGAGCCGCTGATCGAAGCGGGGCTTGCCGCCATGAGCTTCACTGCCTATATGCCGGCGGTCGCACCGACGGGCGCGCGTAAACCGTTTTTCGGCACCAATCCGATGGCGTTCGGCTGGCCGCGCGAAAACGGCGGCACTTTGATTTTCGATCAGGCATCCGCCGCCATGGCACGCGGTGAAATCATGATCGCGGCGCGCGAAGGCCATGCGCTGCCGCCGGGCGTCGGCGTCGATGGCGCAGGCAATCCGACCACGGACCCGGCGGAAATCCTCAAGGGGGCGCAATTGCCGTTCGGCGGCTACAAGGGGTCATCCATAGCCATGATGGTCGAACTGCTCGCTGCAGGACTCATAGGGCAGCCTTTCAGTTTTGAAGCGGGGAAAGAAGACAATAAAGATGGCGGCCCGCCCCGCGGCGGCGTTTTCGTGCTCGCCTTCGATCCCGCGCGGTTCGGCGACGCGGCGGGATGGCTAAAGCATTCCGAAACTTTTTTGCAGCAACTGTCCGGACTGGACGATGTCCGTCTGCCCGGCGCACGCCGCGCCAGAAATCGCGCGCGCATCGCGCTTGAAGGGGCGAACCTGCCGGCAAAACTCTGGCAGGACGCCGTGAACGCAAGCAAGGGGTAAATGCATGCAAAAACTTTTGATTTCGATTGTCATTGCAGCATTGACTGCGCCGGCGTGGGCCGCCACTGCCGACAACTTCCCGTCAAAAACAGTGCGCATCGTGGTCGGCTTTACGCCGGGAACCACCACCGACATCACGGCGCGCGCGCTGGCGCAGGCGCTCACGGCCAGGCTCGGCCAGCAGGTGATCGTCGAAAACCGCGAAGGCGCCAACAGCGGGATAGCCAACAGCATCGTCCAGAATGCGAATCCCGACGGCCACACCGTGCTGATGGGCACGTTGAGCATGGTAGTCAGCCCGCTGCTCTACAAGGAGCTGCCGTTCGACCCGAAAGCCCTGGCACCGGTGAGCCTCGTCGTGCTGACACAGAACGTCATTTGCGTAAATCCGAAAGTCGAGGCGACTTCGATCAAGGAGTTAATCGCGCTGGCCAAGGCGAAGCCGGGGCAAATGCGCTATGGGTCGTCGGGGCGCGGCAGTTCAGCGTTTTTAACGCTGGAACTTTTAAAGTCCATGGCCGGCATCGACCTGCAGGAAATCCCGTACAAGAGTACGTCGCAGGCAGTGACAGACCTGATGAGCGGGGAGATCCCGATTTATCCACCGAGCCTGGTGTCCGCCATTCCTTTGATCAAATCGGGGCGCATCAGGGCGATCGCGGTGACAGGCCCCAAACGCTCTTCGGTGGCGCCCGATATTCCGACTGTCGCGGAAACCATCCCCGGTTATGATGCGGCGACGGGCGTGTATGGGCTGATGGTGCCGGCGAAAACGCCCGCGGCAATCGTCGACAAACTCTATCGCGAGACAGTCGCGGTGCTGAAAATTCCGGAGTTCCGCGAAAAAATGCAGGCGCAGGGTGTCGATCTCGTCGGCAGCACGCCTGCGGAATATGCCGCGTATCTGAAAGCGAGCGGCGATAAGTGGAAGACGCTCTTCACTCGCATCGGCGTTGGCCCGCAGTGACGGGTGTGACTTACAATCGGTTTCCAAAATCCGTTCGCCCTGATGTATAGAAGGGCGAAGAGGGTCGCTGGTTCGAACGGGGTTGGCCATTCATGCTTCGATACCTCAGCACGAACGGCCATGGCGAATTTTTGAAATTGCTTCTTACGCGATGACAGGATTGGAGTCCCTAACATGATGAAACACGTGTGCGTTGCTGCCAGAATTGGTGATAGCAAGGCGCCCGGTGAAGGCAATAGTCATTCTATTGCCAAGACGAGCAACGAAGCTAGCGCCGATTCTGGCTGCAACCCTTCGGGCTGGCACGAGTTTTGGCCTGTAGCTCCCGGATCTCGGCGAAAGGGTTTTGTCTTTGGGGCGGAGACGGGAGCCGTGCGGCGCATCGCGATCACGGGAGCCACGTCACCGTTCCCGCAAACGGGCCTGCGGCTAACGAGTCACGGCGCCGCGTTGTCGAAAGCCTCTTGCTTAGAATGACTAAGCCGCG
>CANJHY010000031.1:0-33035 GCA_947474275.1 Betaproteobacteria bacterium | reverse complement strand
TCTTCAGAATTGATGAAAAGGAGAAACGGAACCCGAAAACAGATATAGTTATCCACAGCTGGCCGTGGTCAGGTCAGCAAAAGCCCCTGGTCAAAATTCAATCGGCACAGGTGGTCAATATTCGCTCGGCCGCAACAACGGTGGTTCGTTAGAATTATTTTTCATACCAGGGAGCTTCATATGACATCCTGCCGCGTGCTCATTTGCCGCCTATTGATCGCAGCCGTGTTCCTGCTGCCTTTCAGCGCCAACGCCGGCATGATAAGCACCAGCGAAGTGGTCATGAGTGCGCAGGATCTGGCGAACCGCAATACCGTCCGTGACTTTATCGCGCGCGAAGACGTCGCCAGTCAATTGAAGGCGATGGGCCTGTCGGTCTCGACGGCTCAAGAGCGCGTGGCGGCGATGACGCAGGATGAAGTGAACAGGCTGGCTGGGCAGATCGAAACGATGCCGGCAGGTGGGGCGATGGCTTATGCGGTGGTCGTGACGCTGATTCTGGCAATCGTCGCGGTGATCGTGTACTTCGTATGGCAGACTTACAAAGACGAGAAGAAGTAGCGGCGTTTATTGGAAATGTCGATTCAGATACTCACGGGATTGCTGTGGAGCGTTGCGGCACTCACTGCATTCGCTCAGACGGCGCCGCAGCAATATCCGTCCAAACCGATTCACGTGATCGTCGGCTTCCCGCCCGGCGGGAATTCTGATTTCGTGGCGCGCGCGGTTGGGCGCGGGCTTGGCGAATCGTGGGGCCAGCAAGTCATTGTGGACAATCGGCCCGGCGCCGGCGGCAACATTGCAGCGGAAATGGTTGCCAAGGCGCCCGCTGACGGCCATACGCTGCTGCTTGGCGTATTCGCGCATGCGGTGAATCCAAGCCTGTACGCGGGAAAACTGCCATTCGATACGCTGAAAGACTTCGTGCCGGTCATCCTGTGCGTTTCTTCAGCCAATATCCTCGTGGTGCACCCGTCGCTGCCGGTCAAGTCGGTCAAGGAATTGATCGCGCTGGCGAAGACCAAGCCGGGAGCCATCACATACGCATCGGCAGGCAACGGCACCGCAAGCCACCTGGCAGGCGAGTTGCTCAAAATGCTGGCAGGCATCGATATCCTGCACGTGCCTTACCGCGGCACGGGGCTGGCGCACACCGATCTCATGGGTGGGCGTGTCACCATGTTCTTTGCCGCGATGGCGGGCACTTTGCAGGCAGTGCAGGCAGGCCGCTTGCGCGCACTGGGCGTCACCACGCTCAAGCGCTGGCCCGGAGCGCCGAACGTGCCGACGATGTCGGAAGCCGGGGTTCCCGGATTCGAAGTCAATTCCTGGTCGGGTTTGCTCGCGCCGGCGGGCACGTCCAAAGAAATTATCGTACGGCTCAACACCGAGGTAGCGCGGATTTTGCGCTCGACGGAAACGCGCGAGCGTTTGTATTCCTTTGGCGCCGAACCGATCGACAACATGCCCGAGGAGTTCGCGGCCTACATCAATTCCGAATTCATTAAATGGGCGAAGGTGGTAAGGGCAGCCGGGATGCGGGCCGAATGATGCGGCGCGCGTCTTCGTGCCTGCCCGGCTGAAAACCCATATGGAACACGGCAAAGCACTCGCATCGTTTTCCGCCACGACAAACTGGCGCGACCTTCCCGCCGGGTTGCGGGAAAAAGTCATCGACCACGTCGTCGACACTGTCGGTGTCATGTATTCAGGTATCGAAGTGGAAGCATGCGCAGGGGCAAGGCGGGCAGCGCCCTTGTGGGGCACTGGTGACGAGGCGACTGTCGTCGGCACAAACTTGCGCTTGCCTGCCAGCAGCGCTGCTTTCCTGAACGCCTTGCATGCGCGCATACACACTTTTGACGATACCTACGAGCCGGGCACCATGCACACAGGCAGCCCGGTCATCGCGGCGGCCCTCGCTCTGGCTGAAAAACACCAGAGCGACGGCAATACCTTTCTTTCCGCGGTGATTGCCGGATATGAAGTCGCTGCGCGCGTGGCCGCAGCGGTGAGCCCGAGTCATTACGCAATTGGATTCCACAACACCGGCACCTGCACGGTATTTGGAGCGGCGGCAGCGGCTTCACGGCTGCTGGGGCTGGACGCAACGGCGACTGCGGAAGCGTTCGGCCTTGCCGGAGCGACAGCCGCCGGCTTGCGTCAGCATCAGATCGACGGCTCCATGCTCGATTCGGCATTTCATGGCGCGAGGGGCGCGCAATCGGGCGTGATGGTGGCGCAATTGCGCGCGGAAGGCGTGGGCGGCCCGCCTGCGATACTTGAAGGGCCGCTGGGCTTTTGCGCCGTCATGGCGCCGGAACGCAATCTCGACCGCCTGGTGAACGGATTGGGCACAGAGTACGAATTCGCCAAGGTTACGATCAAACCTTATCCGACCTGCAGATTCGTGCACGGACCGGTTGAGGCGGCGATCGCGCTAAAGCGAAAACATGCGATAGATCCCGGGGCAATCAAGGAAATTACGCTGGCCACTTTCAAGCAATCCATCGAAGTGTCGAGCCGGCCGCAGCTCAATTCGTCATTCGATGCGGTGGTCAGTCATCAATACGCGGTTGCTCTGGCAATAGTGAAGGAAAAGGTCGAGCTCTCCGCAATCATCAACTATAAGAACGGCGATCCGCGGGCGCTCGCCCTGATGCAGAAGGTGCGAGTCGTGCACGATCCGCTACTGGAAACCGAGTTTCCGCGCTGCTGGCCGCATTTGTTGACCGTGCATATGAACGACGGGCAGAGTCATTCTCTACTGAGCGAATATCCGCCCGGCCGCGTAACCCCCATTCCACGAGAGGCAATAGACGACAAGTTTACGAGCCAATGCGCTCCGTATCTTGGTGTGGCTGGTGCCAAATGCGCGCTCGAGATGTTGCGAGGCGTGGATCAAATTAAGCACATAAGTGTGCTGGCCCGAGTGCTGGCAAGCCAATGAGAGGAAATTGAGTCAATGCATAACGTCTATGCGATTGCCTGCGCCGCAGCGATCATCTTTGGGGCGCAGGAAACTCGCGCGCAGCAATACCCGGCTAAAACCATTCGCTTGATCATGCCGTATCCCCCGGGCGGGTCCACCGACATAGTAGGCCGCCTGATGGCGGAGCGGCTGACGATGGCGCTTGGACAGATCGTCCTCGTTGACAATAAGCCGGGCGCCAGCGCGCAGATTGGCACAGAACTGGCGGCCAAGGCACCGGCGGATGGCTACACGCTTTTGATGGGCACCAGCACGAATGCCATCAACCACGCGCTGAATCCGAAGCTGCCTTACGACTTTCCCGCCGAGTTTCAACCGATCGCGCTGGTTGCAAAGGCAGGGCAGGTCCTGGTCGTGCACCCATCCCTGCCGGCGCGCACGGTGCGCGAATTCATCAGTCTCGCCAAGGCGCGCCCGGGGCACCTCACCTATGCGTCGTCCGGGTCCGGCACGTCGGGACATCTGGCGATGGAAGCTTTCTCCATCGAGGCAAAAGTAAAACTTGTGCATATACCTTACAAGGGAAATGCCCCGGCCTTGAACGATCTTCTGGGTGGGCAGGTCGTATCCGGATTTTCGAATGTCGTGTCAGCGTTGCCACACGTCAGCCAGGGAAGGCTGAGGGCGCTGGGCATTTCCAGCGCGAAGCGCTCGGCCTTGGCGCCCGATGTGCCTACCATCGCTGAACTCGGCTATGCAGACTTCGACGTCACGGCATGGTTCGGCATCATGGCCAGGGCAGGCGTGCCGGGCGCGGTCATCACGCGCTTGAATCAGGAATGCGTTCAGATATTGAAGAGCAAGGAAGTCCAGGACAAGCTGCTGGGTTTCGGCCTTGACCCGGCGGCCATCTACACGACCAAAGAGTTTGCCGACTTTCTGCAGGCCGACATCAAGCGGTGGGCCAATCTCGCCAGGGACGCCAACCTCAAGGAATAACGATTTCACCAATCGGACAGGCGCAAGGACAACTCTATTTTCGCGGCGACTGAACAACGTCCTCGTCGATGTATTTCGGTTGGATGGCCTGAGTTTGTTCTGGTTCGACTGAGTACGATCCTTCGATTACATCCTGCTCCCGCCGGGCCCGCAACTTCCGCGATATCCACCATATCCGCGCGGCCACAATCGCGGCAATCAGTGCCGCCGCGAGCAGGGCGAATGCAAAGAAAAACAGGCCGACCACCGCTATTGAAGCCGCGATAAGCGCCGCAATCACGCGGCCAATCCAGGTGGCAGGAAGGACGTTGCTTGGTATTTGCGTTTGATAGTTCATCAGTAAGTATTGGATTATGGCGCAGACGCAAAGTTCATTGCGGCCGCGCGGTCAATTTCCTCGTCCGTACACAGGTATTATCGCGTTTTAGCGCTATTTTTGGCGATTTGTCCGGACCAATGCGATGCAAGTGAAAAATACAATCAGGGTGCTGTTCATCTGCATGGGCAATATCTGCCGCTCACCAACGGCAGAGGCGGTGTTCAGGTACGCCGTATCGCAGGCAGGGTTACAAGACGCGATCGAATGCGATTCCGCCGGCACGCACGACTATCACATCGGGGAACCGCCTGACCGGCGGGCGCAGCAGGCTGCACTTGGCCGCGGCTACGATATGAGCAATCTGCGCGGGCGCCAGGTGGGCAAGAAAGACTTCGAGCAATTCGATTACGTTGTCGGCATGGACAAGCACAACCTGGCTTTGCTCGCGGACCAATGCCCGAAGTCGCACGCGCACAAGCTCTGGCTTTTCTGTGATTTTCATGCGGACTACGCAGGACGCGTAGTGCCGGATCCGTATTACGGCGGACCGCAGGGCTTCGAGCAGGTGCTAGACATGATAGAAGCGGTCAGCGACAGCCTCATCGCGCGTCTGCGGCAAACGCCCCGCGGATAAAAAAATGCCGGGAGGGTTCCCGGCATTTTAATAACAACTTACTTTCTAGTTTCGACCTGAGCCAACGGCTCGCTGCTGACAGGCGGCAACGGTGGACGCACGCGCGGCGGGCGCGGCGGAGCCGACGGCTCCACTTTGCTTGCGGCTACGTGCAGTTTTTCAGAATTTGTTTCGACCTGCGATAGGTCGGGCGGCAGCACGACAGGTGCGCGCACCACCGGTACCGCAGGCGCAACGACTACCGGCGCGGCAGGAACGTGTTCGACGACACGCTCTGCAACCGGCTCAGGTTGCGTACGATGTTCCGGTTCAGCTTCCCGGACCGGTGCGGCGTACGACGTTTCGAGCGGTGCGGAATACGAAGTTTCAACCGGCGCGGGCGGAGTCGGCACGCGCGGCACTTCGACCTGGCGCGTCGGAAACGAGTCAGCCGTTACCTGAGAATCGGCGACCATTGCCTCAGCGGAGACCTCTGCGCCGCCGTTGCCCGTTGCGGCCACTTGCTGCTGTGGTGCCCCTTCGGCAGCGGTCTGCGCGTCATGACGCTCTGCGCGATCACGTCCGCCACGTCCACCACGGCGGCGGCGGCTACGGCCTTCGCCACGGCCTTCACCTTCGGCGCGCGGTGCTTGCAGTTCGCGAGGCTGGCCCGGAGTTCCACCGGCTTCAGCTTGCGGCTGATCGCTACCTTCAGGACGCGGCGGGCGCTGTTGTTGCTGCCTGTCCCTGCGCTGCTGTTCCTGCTGCGGATCACGCGGCGGCCGTGGTTCACGCGGCTCGCGGGGCGGACGCGGTTCGCCGTTGCGGCCACGTTGCTGGTTGCGGCCACCTTCGCGGCCGCCTTCAGGGCTACCTTCGTTGCGCGGCTCCTGTGCGGGACGATCGCCACGCGGCTCATCGCGTTTGTGGTCGCGGCGCGGTCCATTCTGACGGCCGCGGCGCTGGCCCGGACGCTCGCCACGATCAGTCCGTTCCGGACGGTCGCGCGTCATCGCAGGTTTAGTTTCGACCGCCGTAGTTGCCGGGCGTTTGTTGAACCAGCCGAAAATCTTGCTGATGATCGAAGGCTCGCCCGGCGCCGCAGCAGGTGCAGCGACCGCTTTCGGCGTGTGATCGACAATAGGCGCAGGTTGCGACGGCGTGATGCCTTTGACCGCAGCTTCGGGGCGCGCTACTGCCGGCTCGGTTTGGGCGGACGGCAAATCGTTGGTTTTCTCCGGCATGGCCACCATTTCGTAGCTCGGCGGCGCTACGTCGGCCTGGTTCAGCTCCTCGTGCTTCAGGCGCGTCACCGTATAGTTTGGCGTCTCGAGGTGGATGTTCGGAATCAATACGACGTTGACCTTCAAGCGCTGCTCGATCGAATGGAACTCGGCGCGCTTTTCGTTCAGCAGATAGGTAGCAACATCGACCGGCACCTGCGCGTGCACGGCGCCGGTGTTTTCCTTCATCGCTTCTTCCTGCAGGATGCGCAGGATATGCAACGCGGTGGATTCGATGCCGCGGATATGGCCGGTGCCATGGCAGCGCGGGCAGGGGATATGGTTGCCCTCGGCCAATGCCGGACGCAGGCGCTGGCGCGACAATTCAAGCAGGCCGAAACGCGAAATTTTGCCGGTCTGCACGCGCGCACGGTCGACGTGCAAAGCATCGCGCAAACGGTTTTCCACTTCGCGCTGGTTGCGGCCGCTTTCCATGTCGATGAAATCGATGACGATCAGGCCGCCCAGGTCGCGCAGTCGCAATTGGCGGGCGAGTTCATCGGCGGCTTCCAGATTGGTGCGGAATGCGGTCTCTTCGATGTCGGCACCGCGCGTCGAGCGCGCGGAGTTGACGTCGATGGATACCAGCGCCTCGGTGTGATCGATGACGATGGCGCCGCCTGATGGCAGCGAGACCTGGCGCGAGAACGCGGTTTCGATCTGGTGCTCGATCTGAAAACGCGAAAACAGCGGCACGTCGTCTTTGTAGAGCTTCACGCGATTGACGTTGTCGGGCATGACGTGGCCCATGAACGCCTTCGCCTGCTCGTAAATGTCTTCGGTGTCGATCAGGATTTCGCCGATGTCCTGCGAAAAATGATCGCGGATCGCGCGGATCACCAGGCTGGATTCCTGGTAAATCAGGAAGGCGCCGTTCTGCCCGGTAGAGGCGTTTTCGATTTCGCGCCAGAGTTGCAGCAGGTAATTCAGGTCCCAGCCGAGCTCTTCGGCATTGCGGCCGATGCCGGCGGTGCGGGCGATCACGCTCATGCCCGCGGGCACTTCGAGTTGATCGATAGTTTCGCGCAGTTCCGCGCGTTCTTCGCCTTCAACGCGGCGCGAAACACCGCCGCCGCGCGGGTTGTTCGGCATCAATACCAGGTAACGGCCGGCCAGACTGATGAAAGTGGTGAGCGCCGCACCCTTGGTGCCACGTTCATCCTTGTCGACCTGCACGATCAACTCCTGGCCTTCGCGCAGCGCGTCCTTGATGCTGGCGCGAGCGACGTCTATACCGGGTTTGAAGTAGGCGTGGGCGACTTCCTTGAATGGCAGGAAACCGTGCCGCTCGCCGCCATAATCGATAAAGGCGGCTTCGAGGCTGGGCTCGACGCGGGTGATGACACCCTTGTAGATATTGCTTTTGCGCTGCTCTTTGCCTGCGGATTCAATGTCCAGATCGAGCAGTTTCTGACCATCTACGATTGCAACGCGCAGTTCTTCAGACTGCGTCGCGTTAAACAACATGCGTTTCATTTTTTTCTTCTCCCGCGCTCAGTGTCACGGGATGGGCAAACTCGCGCGCGGCGGTCAAGCCATGCGCTACTCAATCATTCAGTCACGAATACTGATCATTAAAGTTGGGTGACTAGTTAAAAATGACTTTCGTTGTTTGCCGTTAAATTTTTCAGTGCGCAGCGGGTGTCGCCGGCGTGGGGTGCTTCGCACCGTGGCCGCGGTCGCTGCTGCAACAAAGTTTTTCGTGTGCTGTGAGCGCGTATTTCGACTACCATCGCTACTTTTAGTGGTGAGCGACATTAACCATTGTGGGTTTTGGCAAAACCGGCTGTTCGCACCATCGGGAATTTCTCCCGCGCTGTGTTCCGCCGTGCCTGGGTAGCGACCGCGTGGCGCTGGGCCACCTGCTTGGCGTTACCTGCGGCAACTGCCGCGGTGCACCGCCTTTGAGCTCCGGACTACATGTCCAAGTCTGCCAACCGGTGAATAGTATAAGCAAAATGAAGGATTTGGGCAAAAATTCGGTGTCGCGGCACCAAATCGGGGAAGAGGCCGGCGGGCAGCGTATCGACAACTATCTGGTCAAGCTGCTTAAAGGCGTGCCCAAGAGCCACGTTTATCGCATCCTGCGCAGCGGCGAGGTGAGGGTCAACGGGGGACGGGCCAAGCCCGACTACCGTATCCAGACCGGCGACGAGCTGCGCATACCGCCGGTACGGGTGGCCGAACGGACCGCCAAAGCGGCACCGCCGGTCAGCGCGGCGCTGGAACGGGCTGTCCTGCTCGAAGACGAGCACGTGCTGGCGCTCAACAAGCCTCCAGGCCTGGCGGTACATGGCGGCAGCGGGGTCAGCTTCGGCGTCATTGAGCAATTGCGCGGCCAGCGGCCGCAGGCGCGTTTTCTGGAACTCGTGCACAGGCTTGACCGCGATACGTCGGGCGTGCTGCTGCTCGCCAAGAAACGCAGTGCGTTGACTGGTTTGCATGAGCAATTACGCGAAGGGCAGGTCAAAAAGTATTACCTCGTGCTGGTCAAAGGCAAATGGCGCAACCAGAAGCAGGTCGTGCGCCTCAATCTGCATAAATATCTGCTCGCTTCGGGCGAACGCCGCGTCGCGGTCAAGGACGAAGGACAGGAATCGCACACGGTGTTTGAATTGCAGCGCGCATGGCAGGACTACAGCCTCTTGCGGGCGGAACTCAAGACCGGCCGCACGCACCAGATCAGGGTGCACCTTGCGCACCTCGGCTTTCCGATTGCCGGCGACGACAAGTACGGCGATTTCGAACTGAACAAGCAACTTGCGCGCAGCGGCCTGAAGCGCATGTTTTTGCACGCCGCGCGCGTCGCGTTCAGGCATCCGTCCGGCGGCGCCAAAGTCGTTGTCGAAGCGCCGCTGCCTCCCGAACTGCAAAAATTCATCGATTCATTGGGCTAAGAGCCGTGGCAAAGCGCTTCGATCTGGTGGTATTCGACTGGGATGGCACGTTAATGGATTCCACCGCCGTCATCGTCGCTTCGCTGCAGGCCGCCTGCGCCGACGCCGGGCTACCGGTGCCGTCCGACGAGCGTGCGCAGCACATCATCGGGCTCGGGCTCTACGACGCGATGGCTCACGTTTTACCCGGCGTCGATCCTGCGGTGTATCCACAGGTCGTCGAACGATACGGACATCATTTCAGGTTGCGCGAGTCGCAAACGCCGATGTTTGCCGGCGCCGAGAAAACCCTGCGCGAACTCAACGACGCCGGTCATAGGGTCGCGATTGCCACCGGCAAAAGCCGGCGCGGACTCGATCGCGTGCTCGAAAAAACCGGCTTGGGCCCGTTGTTTCATGCCACCCGCTGCGGCGAAGAGTCGGCCACCAAGCCGCAGCCGGACATGTTGCTGGACCTGATGCGCGATCTGGGCGCAACACCCACCCAAACTCTGATGATAGGCGACACCACGCATGACCTGCAGATGGCGATCAACGCAGGGGTGGAAAGCGTGGCCGTCAGTTATGGCGCGCATCCGCGCGACCAACTGGTCGCGTTGCAACCGCTCGCCTGTATGGATAGACCGCAGGACTTATGGCAATGGCTGAAGCACCACGCGTGATTTGTGACAGCGCCGCGCTGACCGAGGGCGGCCGCGGCGTGCGTTTCAACGTTCAGCAGTACGGAGCGCAGGCTTCGGCTTTCATAATCCGCTATGACGGCAGGGTCTATGCCTACTTCAACAGCTGCGCGCACATCGCGGTAGAACTCGACTGGATGGAGGGGGAGTTCTTCGATAAAGCTGGGTTATACTTGATTTGCGCCACGCACGGTGCAACTTACGAGCCGGATACGGGTCATTGCATAGTGGGGCCGTGCAAAGGGCAGCACCTCATCTCAGTGCCGGTCGCAGAGCGCGACGGCAAAGTCTATTTACTGGAAAACAAACATGGCTGAATCAGATCCGAACAACGCGGGCGAAGGCTGGGAGCGCAAAGTGCTGGAGAAAGTCGCGCTCGCGGCGATTGCGGAACAGCGCACCACCCGCCGCTGGAGCATGGCGTTCAAGATGCTCGTGATGCTTTATCTGTTCATAGTCCTGTTTCTCGGCATGGGCTGGCTCAAGAAGACTGACAAATCGACCGGCAAGCATACGGCGATGGTCGAATTGCGCGGCGTGATTGCGTCGGACACCCAGGCCAGCGCCGATAACGTGACGGCGGGGCTGCAGGCCGCGTTCAAGGACAGCAATACTGAAGGTATCGTGCTGCGCATCAACAGCCCCGGTGGCAGCCCGGTGCAGGCCGGCTATATCAACGATGAAATCAAGCGCCTGCGCGGATTGCACCCCAACATACCGTTATATGCGGTGGTCGAAGACATCTGCGCCTCCGGTGGCTATTACGTCGCAGTGGCCGCCGACAAGATTTATGTCGACAAGGGCAGCATCATCGGTTCGATCGGCGTGGTCATGGATGGTTTTGGCTTTACCGGCACCATGGAAAAGCTCGGCGTCGAGCGGCGCGCCATCACCGCCGGCGAGAACAAGAAATTTCTGGATCCCTTTTCGCCTGTCAATCCCGCGCACAAGGCTTATGCGGAGAAGTTGATCGGCGAAATCCATGAACAATTCATAACCGTGGTGCGTGAAGGCCGCGGCAAGCGCCTGAAAGAAAACTCCGAGATTTTCAGCGGCCTGGTGTGGACCGGCCCGAAAGGCATAGAACTCGGGCTGGCAGACGCGCTGGGCAGCGTAGACTCCGTCGCCCGCGACGTTATCAAGGCCGAGGACATCGTCGACTTCACGCCGCGTGAAAATATCGCCGAGCGCGTGGCGCGCCGGTTTGGCGCGGCGATGGCCGAAGCGCTGGTCAAGGTAACGGCTGCTAGCGGCGCCCAGTTGCGCTGATCACTTCGCGTAGAGCAGGAATACGCTGGGGCGGCGACCGATCTCCGTTTTTCCGGCTTTCCACTCAGCGATGGTCGCGCTGCGCGCCGATTCGCTCGCCAGCGTAAGGTCGCTCGCGATGCACAACCTGGTTTTACCCGCGCACGCCTCAAGAAACGTCTGCAACAGCGCGTCGTTGCGATAGGGAGTTTCGATAAAAATTTGCGTCATGTCCTGCGCGCGCGACTCGCGTTCTCGCGCGACGATTGCCCGGCGGCACACGTCCTTCGGCACCGGCAGATAACCGTGAAAGGCAAAACGCTGGCCGTTGAAGCCTGACGCCATCAGCGCCAGCAATATCGCCGACGGCCCAACGTGCGGCACGACGCGGATATTCAGGCGATGCGCGGCTTCGACCAGCAGCGCGCCGGGGTCGGCGACTGCAGGGCTGCCGGCTTCCGACAAAATGCCGGCGCTGCGACCCGCGAGCAGCGGCTGCAGCAAAGCCGTCGCACGTTCGAGGTCGCTGTCTTTGTCAAAACGCTCGAGCTGCAATTCCTGCAGCGGCCGCGGATGCGCAATGTTTTTGAGAAACTGGCGCGCGCTTTTTTCGTTTTCGACCAGGAAGTAGTCTAGTTCGGCCGCGGCCTGCAGTGCGGATGATGGCAGCGAAAGGCGCGCATCCGTATCGCCCAGCGCCACCGGGATCAAATGCAAGTTGCCGCGGGGAGTGTTCAAGGGAGCTCTACTCCTTCGCTTTTCATGGTAGATCCAAGCCTTCATTCCGCAGCATGTCGCACAAAGCAATCAGCGGCAGACCAATCAGGGCATTCGGATCGTCGCCTTCGAGTTTCGCGACCAGCGTAATGCCCAAGCCCTCAATACGTGCACTGCCGGCGCAATCGTAGGGCTCCTCAGCGTGCAGATAGCGTTCGAGCTGGACCTCGCTGTATTCCCGCATATGCACGGTGACCGGCACCAGAGCGGTCTGCTGCTGCCCGCTGCGCGAATTAAGTACACACAGAGCCGTAAAAAAATGCACCGCTTTGCCCCGCATCAGTTTCAACTGGACAACCGCGTTGTCGAAATTGCCGGGTTTGCTGAGGATAACGTTGCCGACAAAAGCGACCTGATCGCTGCCTATGATCAGCGCATCCGGCCAAACGTCCTGCACCGCGCGAGCTTTGGCGCTGGCGAGCCGCAGGGCAAGCGCCTGGGGCGTTTCGCCGGGCAAAGGCGTTTCGTCCGTATTGGGGGCGGCGACTTCGAACGGGATATTGAGGCGGTTCAACAGCTCACGACGATACCGCGAGGTCGAAGCCAGGACGAGGCGCGCCGGGGGAGGGTTGGGCATGGGGTAAGCGCATCCACAGGGGAACGCTAAGTCCCTGCGTTAAATGGATTTTCTGTTATTTTGTTTTGACAGATGAGGGCGAAAATACTATCATGCGCGGCTTATGTCTGCACGGGTCGTCATCGACAGCGTTGAATTTGCTCGCGCCGGCCAGCAGTTGAGCGGCGTAGCGCCGGTTGGCGAGCTTGCGCGGTTGGCGGATAGCCTGTTCGATGCTGGCGGCGAATTGAAATTTGAGCTGACCGGCGGCGGCGATTCCAGGCAGAGATTAAGGTTGGAGCTGGCGGTCGCGGGAAGCATCAATCTGCAGTGTCAGCGCTGCCTGGGAAGCCTCGCTTTTCCGGTGGCAGTGCAGGCGAATTTGCTGGTGTTGACGGGCGAGGCGGGGGGCGAAACGGCGGAGATCGACGATCTCGACGGCGTTCCGGCCAACGCACAGACCGACGTGTGGTCGCTGGTGGAAGATGAAATTCTGCTGGCGATTCCGCTGGCGCCGCGCCATGCAGAAGAACAATGCAGCCCGGCCGTCAACGCGGCGGGCAGGCCGGCAGCGTCGCCGTTTGCGGCGCTGGCGAAATTAACGCAGGAACGCAGCAAGAATTGAACGAAAAGGAGTTTCAAAATGGCAGTTCAGCAGAACAAGAAGTCCCCTTCGAAGCGCGGCATGCATCGCTCGCACGATTTTCTGACCAGCCCGCCGCTGGCGGTTGAGCCGACCACCGGCGAAGTACATTTGCGCCATCACATCAGCCCGACCGGCTACTACCGCGGCAAAAAAGTCATCAAAACCAAAGGCGAGTAGGGATCGGCGAGGTCGTGCTAGTCAGCGTAGCCACGCGCGCGCCACTATGCACGGTGCGCGTTAGCGAGGACGTTTGATGGACATAACGGTCGCCGTCGACTGCATGGGGGGAGATCACGGCCCCCAGGTCACTGTCCCCGCTGCGCTTGATTTCCTGCAGCGTTGCGAAGACGTCAATATCATCCTGGTTGGCCTGCAGGATGAGATCAATGCCGAGCTGCGCAAAAGCAAGGCGAATCTCGTCGCGCACGTCGCCGTGCAGCACGCGAGCGAAGCCGTCGGCATGGATGAAGCACCGGCCAGCGCTTTGCGCGGTAAAAAAGATTCGTCGATGCGGGTGGCCGTCAATCTGGTCAAAGACGGCACTGCGCACGCGTGCGTGAGCGCTGGCAATACCGGTGCGCTGATGGCGATTTCGCGCTTCGTGCTGAAAACCCTGCCCGATATCGAACGCCCTGCGATCTGCTCGGTCCTGCCGACCCTGACCGGGCGCACCTATATGCTGGACCTCGGCGCCAACGTCGATTGCACGGCCGAGCACTTGCTGCAATTCGGCGTGATGGGCTCGACGCTGGTGAGCGCGGTCGAAAACCTGGAGCGGCCCACCGTCGGCCTGCTCAACATCGGCGAAGAAGACATCAAAGGCTGCGAGGTGGTCAAACACGCGGCCGAGTTGCTGCGCGCCAGCGGGCTTAACTTTTACGGCAACGTCGAAGGCGACGACATCTATAAAGGCACGACCAACGTAGTCGTGTGCGACGGCTTTGTCGGCAATGTCGCGCTCAAGGCTTCCGAAGGGATTGCGCGCATGCTGGCGACTTATCTACGCGAAGAATTCAACCGCAATCTGCTGACCAGGGCGGCGAGCCTGGCGGCGCTTCCCGTGCTCAATGCATTCAAACGGCGTTTCGATCCGCGCAATTACAACGGTGCGACTCTGCTCGGCCTGCGCGGAATCGTCATTAAGAGCCACGGCTCCGCGGACCGTTTGTCGTTCCGCATCGCGATTGGCCGCGCGGTCGACGAAGCGCGCAGCGGCGTACTCGCCAAAATCACCGAGCGCATGTCGGCTATGCAGGAAAACGTCGCGTGATGTGCAACGAATCGCCGGAGAACCTGGCTTGAAGTACGCGCGTATCGTCGGCACCGGCAGCTATCTGCCGGCGAACGTAGTCAGCAACGATGAACTCTCCCGTCGTGTCGACACGTCCGACGAATGGATACGCTCCCGTACCGGTATCCGGCAGCGCCACATCGCGGAACCCGCGCAGACATCGAGCGACCTTGCTTATCAGGCCTCGCTGCAGGCGCTCGCAGCGGCGGGCATTGCGGCGACCGATCTCGACCTGATCATCGTCGCGACATCGACGCCCGATTTTATTTTCCCCAGCACGGCGTGCCTGCTGCAGGCGAAGCTGGGAGCGAAGCGCTGCCCGGCCTTCGACGTACAGGCGGTATGCTCCGGATTCGTCTATGGACTCGACATCGCAGACAAATATATCCGCAGCGGCGTGTATCGCCACGTACTGGTGGTGGGCGCCGAAGTGTTTTCACGCATACTCGACTGGAACGACCGCGGAACCTGCGTGCTGTTCGGTGACGGCGCCGGCGCCGTGGTACTGGCGGCAGATGACAAGCCCGGATTACTCGCGAGCGTGCTGCATGCCGACGGCTCGCAGTTTGGGATACTGTCGACCCCCGGCCAGGTGTGCGGCGGCAAGGTCACCGGCGATCCATTTCTCCGGATGGACGGACAGGCGGTATTCAAGCTGGCTGTGCGCGTGCTCGACGAAGTCGCGCGCGAGACACTTGCGTTGTGCAATCTGCAACCGGCCGACGTGGACTGGCTGATTCCGCATCAGGCCAACGTACGCATACTCGACGCGACCGCAAGGAGATTGGGGATAGCAACGGATAAAGTCATCGTGACCGTCGATCGCCATGCCAACACATCGGCGGCATCGGTGCCGCTGGCGCTGGACGTGGCAGTGCGCGACGGTCGCATCAAGTCCGGCCACAAGGTGCTGCTCGAAGGCGTGGGCGGCGGTTTCACCTGGGGCGCGGCGCTCGTAGAGATGTAGGGGGAGGAATGAAGCTCGCATTGGTATTCCCGGGACAGGGATCGCAATCGGTCGGCATGCTGAATAGCTTCGCCGACAGCAAGCCCGTGCGCGACACTTTCGCGGAAGCGGCGGAAGTGCTGCAGCAGGATTTATGGAAGCTCGCGGCCGATGGCCCGGCGGAAGAACTTAACTCGACCATTAATACGCAGCCACTGATGCTGACCGCGGCGTACGCCGTTTATCGCGCATGGCTCGAGGCGGGCGGCGAACAACCCGCAATCGTTGCCGGCCACAGCCTCGGCGAATACACAGCGCTGGTGGTAGCAGGTGTAATCAGTTTGCGTGACGCGTTGCCTTTAGTGCGCTTTCGCGCACAGGCCATGCAGGAAGCCGTGCCGGTCGGCACCGGTGCGATGGCAGCGATCCTGGGTCTCGACGATGATGTCGTGCGCGCAGCGTGCGCAGAGGCGGCGCAAGGCGAAGTCGTGGAAGCGGTGAATTTCAACGCACCCAGCCAGGTCGTCATCGCAGGACATAAAGCAGCCGTCGAACGCGGTGCTGCCGCAGCGAAAGCGAAAGGCGCCAAGCGCGCCGTCATGCTGCCTGTCAGTGCGCCATTTCATGCGTCGCTGTTAAAGCCTGCGGCCCAACGTCTGGAACAGTATTTGGCCGGCATCACGTTCAACGTCCCGCAGATTCCAGTCATCAACAACGTCGACGTTGCGACCGTCAGCGACCCGCAACAGATCAAGGACGCGTTGGCGCGCCAGGCGTGCAATCCGGTGCGCTGGGTTGAAGTTATTCAGCAGATGGTGCGCAGCGGCGTCACCGACGTCGGCGAATGCGGTCCGGGCAGGGTCCTGGCAGGCATGACCAAGCGCATCGATGGCGCGTTGAACGGTTTCGCGATAGCCGACGCTGCGTCACTGGCGCAAGCGGTACAATCTTTTCAGCGGGCGGCGTGATGCTGAACGGACAAGTCGCATTGGTCACTGGAGCCTCGCGCGGTATCGGCAAGGCAATCGCGCTTGAATTGGGCAAGCAGGGCGCGGTAGTGGCGGGCACCGCGACAACGGAGGCCGGCGCGCAGGCGATCGGCGCGTATTTGGCGGGGGAAAATATCAAAGGCGCCGGCTTTGCAATGAACGTCAATGACGCGGCGCAGGTGGAAGCGGCAGTTGCGGCCGTGCAAAAACAATGCGGCGACATCGCGATTCTCGTCAATAACGCGGGCATCACGCGCGACAACCTGCTGCTGCGCATGAAGGACGAAGAGTGGGACGACATCATGTCCACCAACCTGAAGTCCGTATACAAGCTGTCGAAGCTGGTCATACGCGCTATGATGAAGGCGCGCCACGGCCGCATCATCAATATCACGTCCGTGGTCGGCGTCATGGGCAACGCGGGGCAAACCAACTACTCTGCAGCCAAGGCCGGCATCATAGGTTTCAGCAAATCGCTGGCGCGCGAAATCGGCAGCCGCAACATTACGGTAAACTGCGTCGCGCCGGGGTTCATCGACACCGACATGACGCGCGAACTGGACGATACCCAGCGCAATGCGCTGATCGGCCAGATTCCGCTGGCGCGGCTGGGCGCGGTCGAGGATATTGCCGGTGCAGTGGCTTTCCTGGCCGGGCCGGCGGCAGGCTACATTACCGGCGCTACGCTGCATGTCAATGGCGGAATGTTGATGGAATAATACGCGGTTAACGCGGGTTAGATGGCAGGCGCCGGATTTGGTAAAATACGTTTCGCATAAAACAGGACGACTCCTGAAGGGGAAATAGATGGAAAATATAGAACAGCGCGTCAAGAAGATCGTGGCCGAGCAACTGGGCGTCAACGAAGCCGATGTCAAGAACGAATCGTCATTCGTCAACGACCTCGGCGCCGATTCCCTCGACACCGTTGAGCTGGTGATGGCGCTCGAAGAAGAGTTCGAGTGCGAGATTCCGGACGAAGACGCGGAAAAAATCACCACCGTCCAGCAGGCCATGGACTACGTCAAGGCCCACCTCAAGTAATCCCCAGCAGGCTTACGCCGCGGAAATCCATTGGCAAGACGCAGAGTAGTTGTAACCGGTCTCGGCATCATATCTCCGGTCGGGATAGGCATACCCGAAGCGTGGGGTAATATCGTGGCCGGGAAATCCGGCATCACGCGCATCACGCGCTTCGACCCCGCCATTTTGCCCTCGCAGATCGCAGGCGAGGTCAAGGGATTCGAAGTCGCGAAATGGCTTGCCCCCAAGGAAGCGCGGCGTTTCGACACGTTTATTCACTACGGCCTGGCGGCCGCTGTCGATGCGATCAAGGATTCCGGCCTCGATCTGGAGCAGGAAAACCGCGAGCAGATCGGCGTCTGCATAGGCTCCGGCATCGGCGGATTGCCGCTCATCGAGACCACCCATGACGCCATGCTGGCCGGCGGCGTGCGCAAGGTCTCTCCGTTTTTCGTCCCCGGCACCATCATCAACATGATCTCCGGCCAGTTGTCGATCATGTACGGGCTCAAAGGCCCGAACATCGCAGTGGTCACCGCCTGCACGACCGCCAACCACAGCATAGGCGAAGCAGGGCGCTTCATTGAATACGGCGACGCCGACGTAATGATCGCCGGCGGCGCGGAATCGACCGTGTCACCGCTGGGTGTCGGCGGCTTTTGCGCCGCGCGCGCGCTGTCGACCCGCAACGATGCGCCGGAACTGGCAAGCCGTCCGTGGGACAGGGACCGCGACGGATTCGTGCTCGGCGAAGGCGCCGGCGTGCTGGTGCTCGAGGAATACGAGCACGCAAAAAAACGCGGCGCGCGCATTTACTGCGAGCTCGCCGGTTACGGTCTAAGCGCTGACGCGCACCACATTACAGCGCCTTGCGAAGACGGCGAAGGCGCAGCGCGCTGCATGGTGAATGCCCTGCGCAATGGCGGAGTCAATGCCGACCAGGTCGATTACATCAATGCCCACGGCACCTCGACACCGCTCGGCGACATCGCGGAAACCATCGCCGTCAAACGCTGCTTCGGCGATCATGCGAAAAAACTGGCGGTCAGTTCGACCAAATCGATGACCGGGCATTTGCTGGGCGCCGCCGGCGGCATCGAGGCCGTGTTTACGGCGCTGGCGCTGCACGAGCAGATCGCGCCGCCGACGATCAACCTCGTCAATCAGGATCCGCAATGCGATCTCGATTACGTGCCGAACCAGGCGCGCCAGATGCCGATCAAAGTCGCGGTGTCGAATTCGTTCGGCTTCGGCGGCACCAACGGCAGTCTGGTATTCCGCGCCGTCTGAGGCCGCGCGGGCACTACGCGCCGTCCGCTGCGCTCACTCCACCATGAATCTGATCAACGGCGTCGCAGGCGATGCGGTCAGCGTGCGCGACCGCGGGCTGGCCTACGGCGATGGCGTATTTCGCACTTTCCCCGTGCGCGGCGGCAAACCCGCGCTGTGGCAGCGCCAGTACACGAAGCTTGCACACGACTGCAAGGCGATCGCCATCGATTGTCCGCCTTCCGCAACGTTAGAGAGCGATCTTGCTCAGATCGGCGCAAGCGAACCCGACTGCGTGGTGAAAATCATCATTACGCGTGGCGACAGCGCGCGTGGTTACGCACCGCCGTCTGAACCGAAACCGACGCGTGTTGTAACCTCCAGCGCATTGCCGGACTACCCGAAACACAATGCCGAAACCGGCGTGCGCACGCATCTCTGCCGGATCAGGCTGGCCACGCAACCGGCGCTGGCCGGCATCAAGCATCTTAACCGTCTGGAAAACGTGCTCGCCCGCGCAGAATGGAGCGATCCGTCCATCACCGAAGGTCTGTTGTGCGATGCCGATGACAACGTAATCGGCGGCACCATGAGCAATCTGTTCATCGGCAAGGACGGCAAGCTGCTCACCCCGGACCTGAAACGTTGCGGGGTAAGCGGTGTAATGCGCGAGCTGGTGGTCGAGCTCGCGCGTGCTTACGATACTCCGCTGCAGATCGCAGACATAGGCATCGATGAACTGCTGGCTGCCGACGAACTCTTCGTCGTCAACAGCGTCATCGGCCTGTGGCCGGTCGTGGCACTTGACCGCAAAACATGGATCAAGGGCATGTTGACGACCCGTATGCAGCAATGGATAGTCGATGTTCAAAGCCATTAAACGGTTTTTTAAACGCCTGTTCTGGCTGAGCGTATTGCTCATCGCGGCATTCGGCGCCTGGCTGGGCCTCTACGGCTGGACTGAAATGTCGATCGCAACCCCCGTGCAATTCAGCCTCAAAGAAGGCAGCAGTCTGCGCAGCGCAGCACGGCAGATGCAGACGGGGGGCGTGCTCAAGTCGCCGTGGCAATTCGAAGTGCTGGCCCGGTTAAGCGGGCATGCTGGACGCGTGCAAGCCGGCAATTATGAAGTCCGCAGCGTCTTGAGCCCGTTTGCCTTGCTGGAAATGATTACGTCCGGCATGCACGGCCTCGATCAGATCACCGTCGTCGAAGGTTGGACTTTCAGCCAGATGCGCGCGGCGCTCGATGCCCATCCCGCGCTCAAACACGATACGCGTGGCGCCAGCGAAGCCGACTTGATCGCCCTCCTGAGTATTGCTCATCCGTCGGTGGAAGGTTGGTTCTTTCCCGACACGTATTTTTTTCCCAACGGAGCTAGCGACGCTGCGCTGATGCAGCGCGCCTACCGCGCCATGCAGCATCAGCTCAACTCTCTGTGGAGCGCGCGCGCCGCCGGGCTGCCTCTGGCGAATCCCTATGAGGCGCTGATACTCGCTTCCGTCATCGAAAAAGAAACCGGCCAGCCCGCTGAACGCCCACTGATCGCAGCAGTATTCGTGAATCGCCTCAAGTTCGGCATGAAACTGCAGACCGATCCGACCGTGATCTATGGCCTGGGCGCGCAGTTCGACGGCAACTTGCGCAAACGCGACTTGCTCGCCGACGGGCCCTACAACACGTATACCAGAACGGGTTTGCCGCCGACTCCGATTGCCTTGCCCGGGGTTGCCGCGCTCACGGCGGCGCTCAATCCCGCGCCGAGCAAGGCATTGTATTTCGTGGCGCGCGGCGACGGGTCGTCGTACTTTTCGAATACGCTGGCTGAGCACGAGCGCGCCGTGACAAAATACCAGCGGCGCGGCCGCCACTGAACGTCACTGAATCTATGCGCGGAAAATTCATCACCCTTGAAGGCATCGACGGCGCGGGTAAGAGCACGCACCTCGACTGGCTTGCGGATTTTTTCCGTAAACGCGGCGTCAAGTTGCGCGTCACGCGCGAACCCGGCGGCACCGAGCTTGGTGAAAAGCTGCGCGGCCTCCTGCTCGACAAGAACCAGGCCATGCATCTTGAAACCGAAGCCATGCTGATGTTCGCCGCGCGGAGCGAGCATATCGACAAAGTGATCGCGCCGGCGCTGGCGCAGGGCGAGTGGATCATCTGCGACCGTTTTACGGACGCGACGTTCGCTTACCAGGGCAGCGGACGCGGCGCCGACTGGGCGCGTTTGAAAGTGCTCGAACAATGGGTGCAGGGCGACTTGCAGCCGGACCTGACGCTGCTGTTCGACGTTGCGCCGGAAGTGGGGCGGCAGCGTGCCGGCAGCATCAAGGCGCCGGACCGCTTCGAGCAGGAAAAGGATGATTTTTTTCAGCGCGTGCGCGACGGCTATCTGCGCCGCGCGAGCGAAGATGCCTCGCGCATGCGCGTGATCGACGCCACGGTCAGCATCGAGGAAATCCGGCGCAAGCTGGTTGAGATCGTGGAACCGCTATGCCTATAACTGTCTATCCGTGGCACCAGGCCCAATGGCAGGACATCCTGCAGCGCAGGGCAGCATTGCCGCACGCCTTGCTGTTCCGGGGCAGGGAGGGGATAGGCAAGCTCGATTTCGTACGTAAGCTCGCGCAGTCTCTGGCCTGCGAATCCCCTGCTGTCGATGGCGCCGCCTGCGGCACATGCCAAAGCTGCCGCTGGTTTGCGGCCGGCGCCCATCCCGATTACCGCGAGATTTTGCCTGAGGCCCTGCGCCCGGCTGGCCCCGAAGGGCCTGCCGCCGGCGAGAAGAAACCCAGTCAGCAGATATCTGTCGATGAAATCAGGGCTCTGCATGACTTCATCAATCTCACGGCGCATCAGCCCAACGGCAAGACCATAGTGTTTTGTCCGGCCGAAACCCTCAACGTCAATGCGGCCAATGCCTTGCTGAAAAGCCTCGAAGAACCGCCGCCCAATACGCGTTTCATGCTGGTCGCGCATCGGCCAAGCTATCTGCCGGCAACCATCATCAGCCGCTGCCAGCAGGTCGTGCTGCCAACGCCGCCGGTTCCGGTTGCCGAGAAATGGTTGCGCGAGCAGGGCGTCAAGGAGCCCGCGCTGAGTCTCGCGCAGACGGGCAACGCGCCGCTTGCTGCACGGGCGCTCGATGACGGCTCGTTCTGGACGCAGCGCAAGTCTTTGCTCGGCAGTCTGGCGGCGCCCGGCGTAGACGCTTTCGCATTAGCCGAACAGGTGCGCGATTTTCCGCTGCCGCGTTTACTCGGCTGGATGCAGCGCTGGACCTACGACCTGTTGAGCGCCAAATCAGTCGGCCGCGTGCGCTATAATCCGGATTACGCCAAAGCGCTGAGCCAGCTTGCCGGCCGTCTGCGCGCCATCGATATCGCGCGTTTTCATCGCACCCTGGTGCGCCAGCAGCGCAGCGTCCATCATCCGCTCAGCGCGCGCCTCTACATCGAGCAACTATTGTTTTCTTATACCGCGCTGCTGCGCGGCGAAGACCTGACCGACAGCTATGCTCGTTGATTCGCACTGCCATATTGATTTTCCGGAACTCGCCGGCCAGATCGATTCCATACTCGGGCTGATGCGCGACAACGCCGTTGAGCGCGCGCTGTGCGTATCCGTGACTCTCGAGGACTTCCCGCGCGTGCGGAAACTCGCGGAGACCTATCCGCATATACACGGTTCGGTCGGCGTGCATCCCGATTACGAAGGCGTTGCCGCCGTCACGGCCGAGGAACTTATTGCGCTGGCTGCCAATCCCAGAATAGTCGCGATCGGCGAAACCGGGCTCGATTACTACCGGTTGAAAGGCGATCTCGATTGGCAGCGCGAACGCTTCCGCACCCATATCCGCGCAGCCCGGGAGTGCGGCAAACCGCTGATCATTCATACCCGCGAGGCCGCGGACGACACTTTGCGCATCATGCGCGAGGAGGGTGCAGAGAAGGCGGGCGGGGTGATGCACTGCTTCACGGAGTCGATGGAGGTGGCCAAGGCGGCCATGGATCTGGGGTTTTACATCTCGTTTTCGGGGATAGTGACGTTCAAGAACGCGAAAACCATCAAAGAGGTCGCGGCTGCAGTGCCGATGGAAAAACTGCTCGTGGAGACCGATTCGCCCTATTTGGCGCCCGTTCCTTACCGTGGCCGGACCAATCAGCCGGGTTACGTCAAACACGTCGCCGAGGAAATTGCGCGCCTGAAAGGCCTGGATTTTGACCGGGTTTGCAAAGAAACAACAGATAATTTTTATCAATTATTCAATATATTGAGGTAATTATCGAATGTTGATTAATAAGACTATTTGCGCGCTGGTTTTGCTGGGTTTTTGCCAGTTGGCCGGCGCCGGAGTTTACGAAGACATGGTTGCCGCGGTTAACGAGGACAAAGCGCCGACCATCAATGCCCTGCTCAATCGCGGAGTTGACCCCGATACCACTGATCAGGAAGGTAACACGCTCCTGATGCTAGCGGCGGCGGCGGGCAGCGGCCACGCCATTGTTGAGCTCCTGGCGGCGCGGGCCAAGGTCAATGCAAAAAATCAACTGGGCGAAACGGCCCTGATGCTGGCTTCGATCAATGGCCATTTGGAAATAGTCAGAAGCCTTGTGCTCCGCGGCGCAAACGTGAACCAGTCCGGATGGACGCCTTTGATGTACGCGGCGACCAGGGACCACGTCAATATTGCCCGGTTGTTGATTTCATATGGGGCAAAGGTCGATGCGGCCGCGGACAATGGCTATACGGCGCTGATGATGGCGACGCGGGAGAACAAAGCGGGCGTGGTAGCGCTGCTGTTGGCCAATGGGGCCGACCCGAATCTAACGGCGCAATCGGGAGCGTCGGCGAAGTCTATTGCGCGAGAAAAGAAGAACCCCGAAATCACCAAGCTGCTGGCTAATGACTCGCACTAGGGCGTGGCTGGACGCCTTAAACTCATGCGATTTCTCTATCCGATACTTCGTATAATGTATATTATGTTAAATAATATACATGGCAGCTCCCGCCAGCCTTTCTAGATGTTCATGGCGATCCAATCGGCAATGTAATCGACCCCAACCTGCCGGTTATCGGCCTGGGCGTGATAAGTGCCGCCATCCTCGGCGGTCAGGATACGCAGCGTTTTGCGCTTCGACCCGACAGCCTCATGAAGCTTATAGGCAGAGGCGACCGGCACGACCTTGTCGGCGTCGCCGTGAACAATCAGAAACGGGCAGGTAATCTGCTCCGCCACTCCGGCCATCGAGAATTTCTTAGCTTTTTCGATCGCGGCGTCGGCATCGTCGATATGGCCCATGATCCAGCGGAAATGGAAGGCCGATTGGGCGGTGTTCTTCGGGTCGACCTCCAACCGGCGCTTGATCTCGGACTGCCAGGCCGCCAGGTCCCAGTGCAGCGCCCCGAATGCGACGCCAGCGGCGTAGCGCTTCTCGAACGCCGCCACCCGGCCTGCATAATAGCCGCCGAAGCTGTAACCCATGACAACCATCTTTTCGGGGTCAACGTCAGGCCGCTTGGAGACATAGTCATAGGCCGCCGTGCCCGCGACCTCGTAATCGTGGCGGGCATACATGCCGCGCAATCGCAGCGACTCGCCCTGCCCGGGACCGTCTATCGCCAGCGTGTGCCAGCCGCGCGCCGCGAATTCAAGCCCGTTGAAAAGGATGCTCATTTCCTTGCAATTATCCATACCGTTGAAGACCACCACGGTAGGCGCGCGACCGCTCACGCCCGGCGCCTTCATGAATATCGCCGGCAACGTCGTATTTTCGAACGGCACCTCGACGAACTCCATGTTCGGGTAGCGGCGTTCGAGTCCCGCGCGCTGGCATTGCAGGGACTTGCGCCCGACTTCGAGTTTGGCCGGACCCGGGTATATGAAACGCTCCCCGGTGAAGTAATACATGCCGGCGCGCAGATAATAATTGCCAGCCGTATGCTGATGCCCTTCCGCCGCGGCTTTATCGGCCACCTTCTCCAGCCGGCTGGCCATCCTGCACCATTCTTCCGGCCACGCATCAGGCTCCTGCTGCCGCGACTTCAGGCGCTCGCAGACTTCATCGATCTCGCCCAATGCTACGGCACCATAGGGTGCCATGCCCTTCGTCACCAACGCCGCATTCGACCATGTCATGTTGCCCGGGAATTGCTCGATCCAGCTGCCAGCAGTTGCCATTACCTGTTCCTTGAAAAATTATTAACCGTGTCACTCAACCGTGATGCCGACTTCCTTGATGACTTTGGTCCACGTCGCGATTTCTTTTTTGATGAAGGCAGCGAATTCCTCCGGTGAGTTGCCCACCGGATCCGCTCCCAAATCCAGAATGCGCCGTTTGACCTCGGGTATCGACAGGGATTTCACAATCGCCTGATTCAAACGCGTAATGATGGCCTGCGGCGTGCCTGCCGGAACTACTATGCCGTTCCATTCGATCGCTTCGTAGCCCGCTACTCCGGCTTCGTTGATACTGGGAATTTTTGGCAATGCCGCGTTGCGCTGCAGGCTCGTCACGCCGAGCGGCCGCAACCTGCCCGTTTCAAAATGCTGGATCGAAGACGGAATGGTCGCCATCAGGATCGCGGTCTCGCCGCTGACTATCGAAATGACCGCCGGCCCGCCGCCTTTAAACGGGATGTGGACCATCTTCGTGCCCGTCATGTAATTGAACCGTTCGGTCGCCAGATGATTCGCACTCGCGTTTCCTGCAGACGCGTAATTCAGGCTGCCCGGCTTGCTCTTGGCGAGCGCGATCAATTCTTTTACCGAGCGTGCAGGGATCGAAGGGTGTACCGTCAGCACCAGAGTAACGATCGAAACGAGACTTACGGGCACCAGATCCTTCTCGGTATCGAAAGGCATTTTCTTGATCAGGCTCGGATTCGCGCCGAACGTGAGATTGGGGACCCCCAGCGTATAACCGTCGGGCGCCGATTTTGCCACGACGTCGAGGCCGATAGTCGAGGAACCGCCGGGCCTGTTTTCCACCACGACTTGTTGCCCGAGATTTTCCATCATGCGCGGCGCGAGTATGCGCATGACGACGTCGGTGGAACCGCCTGGCGAATACGGAACAATGATGCGTATCGGTTTGACCGGATAATTTTGCGCGGATAACGGCCCCGCATAAACGAACGACACGGACAACAGCCCTGCCACCAAATGGCGCGATGTTATTTTCATACTCTCCTCTTGCTTCAGATTTTATTAGAACTCATCTCAAAAATACAACATCGACAAGCAACCGCCGATAAATTCTTTTTAATACCCCCTTGAGGGGTGCGCCGATTGACGCCGACATAATTCCAGACCTTTCCCCGAATCAAGGTCAAATCCCTTGACCTTATCTGCAATCATCTGCGGTTCCAAACTGTTTTGAGACAGCTTTTAATTGAATGCAGAAATGCCTGTTTGCGCGCGCCCCAGCACCAGCGCGTGAATATCGGCGGTGCCTTCCAGCGTGTTGACCGTTTCAAGATTCAGCATATGGCGGATGACGTGGAATTCATCCGAAATGCCGTTGCCGCCGTGGATGTCGCGTGCGACACGCGCGATGTCGAGCGCTTTGCCGGTCGAATTGCGCTTCATCAACGATACCATTTCCGGCGTCGCTCTGCCCTGCTCGCGCAGTCGGCTGACGTGCAGGCAGGCGAGCAGGCCGATGGCGATTTCGCTTTGCATGTCCGCCAGTTTTTTCTGGATCAGCTGGTTGGCGGCGAGCGGGCGGCCGAACTGCTTGCGGTCGAGCGCGTACTGGCGCGCGGCGTGCCAGCAGAATTCGGCGGCGCCCAGCGCACCCCAGCAGATGCTGAAACGCGCATTGTTGAGGCAGCCGAATGGCCCTTTTAGTCCGGTGACGTTGGGCAGCAGGTTTTCTTCCGGCACGAACACCTGGTCCATCGCGATTTCACCGGTAGGTGACGCGCGCACCGAAAACTTGCCTTCGATCTTGCGCGTCGTCAGGCCCTTCATCCCACGCTCAAGTATGAAGCCGCGTATCACGCCGCCGTCGTCTTTCGCCCACACCACCATGATGTCGGCGATCGGCGCATGCGTAATCCACAGCTTCGTGCCGCTCAGCGCGTAACCGCCATCGACCTTGCGCGCACGCGTGGTCATGCTGCCGGGGTCCGAGCCATGATCGGGTTCAGTCAGGCCGAAACAGCCGAGCAATTCACCGGTGGCCATGCGCGGCAGATATTTCTGTCTTTGCTCCTCGCTGCCATAAGCGAATATCGGCGTCATCGCGAGCCCGCTTTGCACCGAGCACGCCGAGCGGTAGGCGGTATCAACGCGCTCTAGCTCGCGCATGATGAGGCCGTACGCAACGTAACCGATGCCGGCACAACCGTAACCTTCGAGCGTCGAGCCGAGAAATCCCAGCGCACCCATTTCACGCATGATCTCGACGTCGAACTTTTCATTGCGGTTCGCCATCAGGATGCGCGGCATCAGCTTGTCCTGGGCGTACTCCCTTGCGGTGTCGCGGACCATACGTTCTTCCGCTGTCAGTTCCTGCTCGATCAGCAAAGGGTCCTGCCAGTCGAAGCGGCCGCCGGTGAGGGTGACGGTTGAGGTGTCTGCCATTGCTTATATTCCTGACCATAAAAAGGCCGGCAGCAATTGCGCTACCGGCCTGTTACCCGGACGCCGATTAAACTCTTTCGAGTATCGCCGCCATGCCCTGTCCGCCGCCGATGCACAGGCTGACGAGCGCATAACGTCCGCCACTTCGCTGCAACTGCCGCGCAGCGGTCAAGGCAATGCGCGCGCCGGACGCGCCGAGCGGGTGACCCAGCGCAATGGCGCCGCCGTTCGGATTCACGCGCTTGTCGTCGAACGCAACGCCAAGACCTTTGAGGCACGACAGTACCTGGGTGGCGAAAGCTTCGTTGATTTCGATGATGTCCATGTCCTTGATCGTCAACCCGGCGCGAGCGAGCGCCTTCTTGGAAGCGGCGACCGGGCCTATGCCCATGATGCGCGGCGGCACGCCCATCGCCGCAGTTGCGATCACGCGCGCGATCGGCTTGATGCCGGCTTTTTCACCGGCCTGCAGGCTGCCCATGAGGATGGCGACCGCGCCGTCGTTGACGCCCGACGCATTGCCGGCAGTGGTGACGCCGCCTGCATAGAGGACTTTCATTTTGGCAAGAGTTGCTAGGTCGGTCTGCGGGCGCGGGTGCTCGTCATCGGCGACGGGCGGCACCGGGCCCTTGCGGTTGGCAGGCATCTCGACCGGGCCGATTTCGCCGGTAAAAAATCCCTCGCCTTTGGCAATTGCATATTTCTGTTGCGACGCCAGCGCGAACTGGTCGGCTTCTTCGCGCTTGATGTCGTATTCCTTGGCAAGGTTGTCGGCGGTCTGCGGCATCTGATCATCGCCGTAGAGCTTGTCCAATTTGGGATTCGAGAAACGCGGACCTATCGTGCTGTCATAAATGCGCAGATCGCGCGAGAAAGGGTTTTCACTCTTGGCAAACACGAAGGGGGCGCGGCTCATGCTTTCGGTGCCGCCGACGAGAAAAACGTCGCCCTCGCCGGCAGTGATCGAATGCGCGGCGTGCGCGATCGCGCCCAATCCGCTCGCGCAATTTCGCTGCAGCACCGTGCCGGGAATTTCGATCGGCAAGTCCGCCGCAAGGCCCGCGTGGCGCGCAACACAACGGGCGTCTTCACCGCCCTGGTTCGCGCAACCGACAACGATATCTTCGATCTGCTCGGCTTTGAATTTGCTGCCCGCAAGCACGGCCTTGATCGCACTTGCCAGCAAGTCGTCAGGACGGACTTTAGCCAGGCTGCCGGCATAGCGGCCGAACGGGGTGCGCTTTCCATCGTAAATATAGGCGTTAAGCATGGGAGTTCCTTCTGTCGTCGATCAGGGTTCGGTGGTGAGAGCGGATACGCCGAGTTTGGCGCGGCGGGTGAGCCAGATGCTGGGACGGTAGCGCGGATCGCCGTAGATGCGGTTCATTGCGGTGAGCACGCGGTGTATGCGCTCAACCCCCAGCACGTCGGCGAATTTGAACGGGCCGTTCGGATAATTTAATCCGAGCGTAACGGCCTTGTCGATATCGGACGGCGTGCCGGTGCGGCTTTGCGCAATCGAGCAGCCAATGTTGACTATCATCGCGATGATGCGCTGGGCGATGAAGCCCGGGCTGTCGCGGCATACCGTAACAGGCACACCGTCAGATGCGAGCAAGCCATGCGCCGCATCGCGATACGCCATGTCTGTGAGCGGCGTGCCCATGATGGTGCGGCGTTTGACGAGCGGAAACAAAGTATCGACCGCCACCGTGCGCTTGGGGTCCAGCCCCTGCTCTACCGCGCACGTTGTCGCGTCATCGCCTATCGGCGTGACCAGGCACAGCGCCTTGGCACTTGGTTTCGCGCCGGACTCGATATTGGCGCCCAGTTTGCCCAGCAGTTCGGTCAATGCGGCATGCCCTGCCGGCTCTACCTTGCTGACCCACACGCTCTCAGGCCGCGCCTCCGGTGCCGCGGGTTCGGGTGCGATGATGGGTTTCATGTCCGCGTCGTAGTTGTAAAAGCCTTTCTTGGTCTTGCGGCCCAGCACGCCCGCTTCGTAGCGTGATTGCATGATCAGACTTGGCCGGTAGCGTGGTTCCTGGAAAAACTGGTTGTAAATCAGGTTCGACGCCGGCTGCGTGACATCCAGCCCGGTCAGTTCCATCAGTTCGAACGGGCCCATGCGAAATCCGCCGACGTCGCGCATCACGCGGTCGACATCGACAAAAGTCGAAATGCCTTCATAGACCAGATGCGTGGCTTCCAGCGAAAAACCGCGGCCGACCTGATTGACAAGGAAACCTGGCGCATCGGTGCAGCGCACCGGTTCGCGCGTCATGCGCTTGCCGATGGTGACCAGCGCTTCACATACCCATTCCTCAGTCAGCAGCCCGGAAATCACTTCGACCAGCCGCATCAGCGGCACGGGATTGAAAAAATGGAAGCCGGCAAAGCGCTGCGGCGTCTTCAGTTTTGCGGCGATGCTTGTCACCGACATCGACGAAGTGTTGGAAACCAGTATGCAGTCCGGCGCTACGATATTTTCGAGTTCGCCGAACACCTGGCGTTTGACGTCGAGGTTTTCGACCACCGCTTCGATGACCACATGGCACGGCTTGAGTTCGGTCAAGGCGCTAACTACTTTGATGCGCGCCGTGGCGGCCGCTGCATCTTCCTTGCTCATGCTGCCTTTTTCGACGGCGCGGGTGAGCATCTTAGCGATGAAATCGCGCGCTTCATCGGCAGCGCCGGCCCGCGTGTCCATCATCAATACTTGCATGCCGCCGGCAGCGGCGACCTGCACGATGCCGCGGCCCATCGCGCCGGTACCCAGCACGCCTACGGTGAGATCGGGTCGGTTTGCGTCAAACTTCATGTCGTCCTTTGTCGTGTAGTTCGTAATCGAAACGCTGCAAGCCGGCCGTTACCGGTATTGCCATGCAAACAAGCGGGATTGCGCTGGAGAATGCGGACTTTGAAGGCTCCGTCTGTGGTCGAAATTATACCAGAACCACGCCGGTCCTCGGCCCGCAACAGCCTCACTCCGCCTGTATCCCGGCCGCCCGTACCACCTTGGTCCATTTGGCAATTTGCGCCTGCACAAATGCTGAAAATTCCTCCGGAGAATTGCCCACCCCCTCGGCGCCGTTGGCGGCAAGCAGATTGCGCATGGCCGG
The DNA here is from genome assembly GCA_947474275.1 of Betaproteobacteria bacterium. Classification (GTDB taxonomy): domain Bacteria; phylum Pseudomonadota; class Gammaproteobacteria; order Burkholderiales; family SG8-41; genus PALSA-1004. Next base: position 2,852 of record CANJHY010000031.1, on the reverse strand, counting down.
GGATTTGACGCTGCTCGCCGACTCCGCGTTAATGCGATTGACGATGGCGCGCGAAATTTTCTCCGGCGCGAGCAAACCCTGCCACGCGCTGGTCTCGAATCCCGGCAATCCCGATTCAGCGACCGTCGGCAAATCGGGGGTCAGTGAAAATCGCTTCTCGCTGGTGACCGCCAGCGCACGTAAACGGCCGCTCTTCACTTGAGCGACCGCGCTCGGCAGGCTCGCGAATGACAGCGAGATGCGCCCCGCGATCAGATCGGTCAGCGACGCGGCCGCACCCTTGTATGGCACATGCACCATGTCGACACTGGTCATCAGCTTGAATAATTCGCCGGCCAGGTGCGGCGAACCCAGATTGCCCGATGATCCGAACGTGAGCTGCCCGGGTTTGCTTTTCGCGACCCGAATAAGCCCCGCCACCGACTTGATCTGCAGCGCGGGGCCAACCACCAGGATGTTCGGCGCGGTCGCCACCAGCGTGATCGGTGCAAGATCGCGCTGCTGATCGTACGGCAGCTTGCGGTTGAGCGCGGGATTCACGCCAAACGAACTGGCCACCAGCAGCAAGGTATGTCCATCAGCAGGCGCACGCACCACGAGTTCGATGGCGATGATGCCGCTCGCGCCGCCGCGGTTGTCGACGACTACCGTCTGACCCAGACGCTCGCCCAGCCCTTCCGCCAGCGCACGGCCGATGATGTCGGCATTGCCGCCGGGCGACTGCGCGACAATCAAGCGTATCGGACGGTCCGGATACAGCGCTTGCGCGTTTCCCGCCATCGACAGCGCGAGCAAGGTCGCCGCAAACCCGCGCATCAACATTTCAGGTTTCCCGGCTTTTTAACGGCCTTTGAAAACCGGTTTGCGCTTTTCCATGAACGCGGCCTGGCCTTCCTTGTAGTCCTCGCTCGTGTAGCAGTCGTCGACCATTTTCTGGCACAACGCCATGTCGCGCTCGGCGGGGTTGCGCAAATACTCGATGATGCTGCGTTTGACGGCCGCAATGGTCAGCGGCGCGTTGTTCGCGATGGTGTTAGCGTAATCGAGAGTGTATTTCTCCAGTTCGGCTCCCGGCACCACGCGGTTGACGAGATTCATCTGCAGCGCTTCCTGGGCAGTGAACTGGCGCGCAGTGAAAAATATCTCTGCCGTGAATGCGGGCCCCACCACATCGGCCAGCCGCTTGATTCCGGTGAAACGGTAACCGAGCCCGAGTTTGCCCGCCGGCACGCCAAAACGCGCGTCTTCCGATGCGATGCGCATATCGCAGCCGACCGCCAGCGCAGTGCCGCCGCCTATGCAAAAACCGCGCACCATCGCAATCGTCGGCTTCGGACAGCTTTGCAGGGTCAGGCTCGCGCGGTCGGCGGTCGAGTTGTATTCCTCCACCGCTTCGGGGCTGGAGCGCTTTTCCTTGAACTGCGAAATATCGGCGCCGGCGACAAATGCTTTTTCACCCGCGCCTTTCAGGATAATCACTCGGACTTCCGGATCTTTGGCATAGGCTTCGAGCGTGCTGGTCAGCCCCTGCCACATTTCAAGCGAAACGGCGTTGTGGCGCGCCGGATTGTTGAAGATGATCCAGCCGATGCCGTTCTCTTTTGTCGCGATGAGTTTGTCCGTGTTCGTTTGCATGACCTTGTCCGTTGGGTAAAACGCGTATTTTATAGTATCGGCGCACGCTTATACCGGCGGCACCCGCCGCCCAGGCGGGGCTGCGCCGCAGTCAAAGGACCGCGGCGCGGAAGACGGCAGTTATTTCGCGGTGCTTTCGAATTCGTAGGCGTCGTGAGAGTCGGTGTGCATCTCTAGCCCGGTGCCAGCTGATTGCACGTCGCCGCTGATCGCATGGAAACGGTTGCCGAGGACCGCGCCCGCGAGGCCGTGGCGCTGGAGCGGCATCGGCGGCAGGACGGACCACTCTTTCTTCGTCGCATCAAACCCCTCGAATGCACGAAATGCAGTCGAGAGGTTGTATTCCTGATGCTCGCCGCCGACGACGTAAACGCGGCCGCCGTGCACGCCGTAAGCGACCGCGCTGCGACCGGTGGGCATGCGTGCACGCACTGAATTCCAGGTATCCGTCGCCACGTCGTACTCTTCGACCAGATCGAGTCGATTGCCCCCACCCGAAATAAACGCACTGCCACTGCGTCCGCCCAGCACGTAAATCTTGTTGTTGACCGCACCGATCGCGAGATGATTGCGCGGTGTGGGCATCATGCTGCGCTCGCGCCATGTATTGGTCGCAGGATCATATTCTTCGACGGTGCCGACGGACCGATGCGCGCGCGCAGGATGAATCGCTGTTTCCTTGGAGCCCGGCAGCATGGTGGCGCCGCCGATCACGTAAAGCTTGCCGCCGACCGCTGCGGCTACTGCCGCGGCACGCTTAGTCGGCATTGGCGCAAGCTCTTTCCAGTTGTCGGCAGCCGGGTCGTACTCGAACGCATTGTCGATCGGCTGCCACGCGGCGGGGCCAGATGCCGGCAACACGAACCCGCCAAACACATAGATCTTCCCGCCGAGTTCGGTGATCGCCACATGATGGGAGGCCAACGCCATGGGCTTTTTCTTGCTCCACTTGTCGGTGGCCGGATCGTATTCATAGACCATGCCTTTGGGTTTCCAGCCGGGCGCGAGGCCGGCAAACACGTAGAGTTTGCCGCCGGCTGCTGCACCGAGCACTTCTTCGGCCGGTTCGGGAAACGGCGCCAGCTTGACCCAGCGGCCCTGCGCGTATGCGGTTGCTTGCGTCAAGGCGAGGACCAACGCCGCCAGGAACAAGCATTTCGAACCAGTCGATCTATTCATTGTTTCCTCTGCGGTGAACAGTGCGCGTCACAATCGTG
>CANJHY010000030.1:0-34107 GCA_947474275.1 Betaproteobacteria bacterium | reverse complement strand
CTATACACATTGCTGCAGATTCTTTCGGTCTCGGTATTCGAAAAAATACAGATCTCTTCCGCCTTCCAGCCCCACGAATACCCAGAAAATCAATCAAATATCGCCAACCAATTGAACTTGTTTGATATTTAACCGGACACTACTGATACAAATGATATTTAACCAAAATAGTATGAGAGCAAATAAATTTGAGTATTTAAAGTCTCCGCTTGAAACGATTTTAATGGATTTGCATTTGTCCAACGGCACTATTTGTTACACAATTACGCCCAAAGGTGCAAAGAAATTCCTTAATATTTGCTACCCATTAAAATCGAAAGTTTCTGTAAATATTCCGAATATTGGAATAGTTAGCATTAATCCGGCCGGCTTGGATAGCGCTATGCCAGACGCATACCAAAAAACGAAAAGTGTAGTCTGTTTCCCGCCTTTGGCTGTAAGTGATAATGATCATGCGACATCTACCGTGCAAAATGCATAAACCGAAACTTGTGTATTGTGGTGAAATTATAGGCGCGCATCCAACCATGTACATAACGCTGAACGCCAGATTTCGGCAGATGGCCCACGACGTCTGCGCGCGGGAGTCGAGGGGGGGGTATTCCGGGCTAGGCTGCCTTCGGGATGCTTGCCCAATACCTTGAGTCGTTGCACGAGCTCTAAAGCGCGGCTTTGTTTTGCCATTATAATATCGAGAAAACGCATTGACGCCACCGTCGAATATTTCCGCCGCGATGGCGGCAATGACGCGCGTGTCCTCCCTGGCTACTCGCCGATAGCTGAGCATCGAGCGAGCAAGCCGCGCGGTTCGACAGGCCCTGCGTTGGTTGGGACACCCCGTTGTGCGTATGCGAAACGAGTTCGAACTTCTGAACCGGGGCTAGAGCTTTTTTGCAACAGCATCCTGAAATGCGTGATGCACCAGCGCCATTTCGGCATACATTTTTTCGAGCTTGGCGTTCTCGGCTTTTAACTCTCGAAGCTCTGCCAGTTGCAAGATTTCCAGTGCCAAATGCTCTTATACCTAAGCAAGCTTTAATGCGAAAGGGGCGCCGCCGGGTGGTGGTCTTTTCCCACGTCGCGGCAAATTACCGGCAAGACGGCAAGTTTTTGCCGCCTTACTCAAAACCGCAATCGGCACAAGGCCGGAATAGCCATGCCGGGCAAGACGCTCTACGCGACCAAGGGCCGCCCAATTGAGAAATCGTTTGACATGTCGGCATAAACTTTGTCAGGCATAAGTATTGCTTATTTGTTACGCTGCGCACGTAAAACCACTGACTGCGGCCCGGCGAGAACAACATCATACGAGATTAGGAATGACCGCAAAACAATGAAACCGTTTCATGCGACGCAGCAGCCCGCACCGAGGAAATACGATAAATCCTACATGGCTCGCACAAACTTTTATGGACGACGGAACTCTGCATCGCTACCGCAACGTCACCTCAACAATAGCTCCTGGTAGCTGACGTTTTTTTAGATTTACTTTTCGTAAACAGAGACTGATGGCACATCAATGAAAAATATTCCTGCGCGAACAACGAACATCGAACTGCGATTGAGGGGCGCGATAACGCTTCTTGAACAAGGCAAAAATCAGCAAGCTCGAATAGCGCTTGAAAAATTGCTATTGAGATCACCGCGGAATTTTAACGTGCTGCATTTGCTCGGAGCCGCCGCATTTAGTCTAAAAGATTATCAGGTCGCCATCGATTTCTTCGAAAAAGCATTAAAAATCCAACCTGATTCCGCGCCCGCTTGCATCAACCTCGGACTCTCCTTCAATGAATTAAAACAATTCACCGCGGCCATCGCGGCATTTGACCGCGCCATTGAGCTCAAACCGGATTACGCCCAAGCCCACTGGGGGCGTGGCTGCGCCAAGCAGGGACAAAACAAACTGGCCGATGCAATTGCGAGTTTCGGCAAAGCTATCCAAATTAAACCCGATTACTACGAGGCTTATCTCGATGCGGGAAATATCCTGCAAGTTATGAATCCCGCCGCCGCCGTTACTGCCTATGGCAAGGCCATCGAGCTTAAGTCGGACTCACCGATTGCTTACTCGAACTGTGCGGTGGCGCTGAATTATCTGCATCAATTTCAGGCGGCCGTCGCCCACTGTGACCGCGCGATCGAACTCGAGCCTTCCAACGCGGGATTCCATATAAACCGCGCCAACGCCCTGCAACAATTGCGGGACACCCCAGGCGCCCTCGCCAGTATTGATCAGGCCATTAAAATAAACCCCGACTACGCCGAGGCCCATCAAAACAAGGCTTTTATACTGCTGGCGGCAGGCCGGTATGACGAGGGTTGGGCGTTGAATGAGCGGCGGTGGAAAGCTGATCACACCAAGAACGCGGCAAAATTTTCTCAACCACTCTGGTTAGGTGCCGAACCATTGCACGGAAAAACGATACTGCTGCGCTATGAGCAGGGTCTTGGCGACACCATTCAATTCTGTCGTTATGCGCGTTTGGTCGCAGAAAAAGGCGCCCGGGTGGTGCTCCAGGTGCAGCGCCCGCTGCGCGCATTATTGGAAGGCCTCGCGGGTGTGTCAGAAGTCATTGCCGGTAACGACCCGCTCCCCGCATTCGATTACCAATGTCCACTCATGAGCCTGCCCCTTGCGCTCAAGACTCGCTTGGAATCCATCCCTTCATTCCCTCGATACATTGAGCCGGACACCGCCAAAGTCAGTTACTGGAAGCTGCGCCTAGGCGAATCAAAGAATCTTCGGGTCGGCCTGGTCTGGTCGGGTGGCTTCCGGCCAGGCCAACCTAGTGTTTGGGCTGTGAACGAACGCCGGAATATGCCATTTGATCAATTGTCAGCCTTTAATTGCCGGAACATTGATTTTTTCAGCCTGCAGAAGGGCGAACCTGCAGAGAGCCAGTGGAAAATAATTGTGACGGAAGGTTGGTCGGGACCGACGATTATCGATCACACTGACGAACTAAAGAATTTTTCGGATACCGCCGCACTCATCGAGAATCTCGACCTGGTCATCAGCGTCGATACCTCAACCGCCCACCTCGCTGCCGCCATGGGCAAGCCGGTCTGGCTATTGAATCGGTTTGACAGTTGCTGGCGCTGGTTTTTGGATCGTGAAGACAGTCCCTGGTATCCCAGCGTACGCATTTATCGACAGGAACGCATGGGGGAATGGCAGCCCATGATCGAACGGGTTCGGCAAGACTTACTGACCTTGGCCGGCACCCGCGCGATGGCGGGGGCGGCGCCATTCGCCAATCAATCCATCGGCCACTAACAAAACCGGCAGGCGCACCAGCGACGCCCGGCAAAACTTTCCGCTCTTTACACCCGGCATAATCGAAAAAAAGACGCTTGCAACTGATGTGCGATTCGTAAGCTTGCGACGATAAAAAAGGCGGGGTTACCCCCGCCTTTTTACCAGGGCCTTGCATCAGGCCCCGCATCCTGCATCATTCTACTTGCTTACTTCAGCAGCGCCAGTACCGTTTGCGGTTGCTGGTTGGCTTGAGCCAGCATCGCGGTTGCCGCCTGTTGGATGATCTGCGCTTTAGCAAGCTGCGAACTGGCCGTCGCGTAATCCGTATCCAGAATTCGACTGCGCCCCTCGGTAGCGTTCTGCGCAACGTTAGTGATATTGTCGACCGCATAGGTCAGCCGGTTGATGCCAGCACCTAGGGTTGAACGCGCGCTAGCAAGGACCCCAAGCGAGAGGTCAATGTTCGCAATCGCTGAGGTGGAGGCGGTGGATGTGCTTATCGATGATGCCGTGATGGCTGACAACGCGCCAGTCGTAGCAGTCGTAGACATGGAACCAATACTAACTGAAATAGTCACGCCTGATGCCGATCCAACTTGAAAAACGTAGGTACCAGTTGTGCCCGTCCCTCCGGTGGCATCAAGAACGTTGGCACCATTCCACTGGGTTTTACTGCCAATCTGATCGATTTGACTACGCAAGGACGTAAATTCAGTATTGAGGTAACCCTTATTTGTATCACTCGTCGAATCTGAGGACGCCTGCACCGCAATTTCGCGCATGCGCTGCAACATTGCGGTTTGCTGCGCCATGGCACCTTCCGCTGTCTGCAGCAAGCTGATCGCATCGTTGCCATTTTTGACGGCCATGTTCAGGCCGCGGATCTGCGCGGTCATCGTGTCGGCGATGGCCAACCCGGCGGCATCATCCTTGGCGCTGTTGATGCGCGAACCGGTCGAGAGTTGCTGCATCGCCGAAGACAGGCTGCGGGCATTTACCTGCAGCGCGTTCTGCGCGAACAGTGCATTGATATTGGTGTTGATAACTGACATGATTTAAGTCTCCTGAAAAAGTTTAATTTCCGTGAATTTGCGAGATGCCTGAATCTGCTTCGCACTTTTTTCAATGCACTTTGCGGCCCAGCACATCTCACAACTCAAAACATTTAACGCCGCTGGGTAATAAGTCGACAGCAACGGAAAAACTTTAAATACTTTTTGATATTTTTTAGAATCCTGCGCAGTGCAGAGACCCATTGCATGCGGTGATTCATTGGGCCGCCACGCGACATTACAAACAGATTGCTGGCGTCTGCCGCGGGCCGATACCGGCGATTACAAGGGTGTCACCGGTGCTGCCTGGCTTCTGCCAGAGCGGGCAGGTTCACAGCAGCGGTTAAATTCGGGAGGGTTCGCGGCCTGGTTAATTACGCCGCGCATTTCGACTGCTGAAGATACAAAAGGGCCGGCATCCGCCAGCCGGTGCAGCAGGAGCTGTTCAGGCCAGTTCGCTGTAAAGAATGCCTTTGAGCGACTCGATGCTGTGGGCAATGTTCAACACATTCTGGGTAGGGATCTGACGCACAATGCTGCCGGTATTGGTGTCGCGCACGGTGACGACGTTCACGTTCGCAACCCGATCGATCGAAAACCCGAGGCCGCGCTTGGTTTGCTCCATCTGACGATTGAGCATGCTCACCACCTCTGCCAACTGCTGCCCCATCTTGACGGGATCAATCCGCAACGGCGCTGGCGCCTCCACGGCAACCGGCTGCGGCGCCACCGCAACCTTCTTCGGCGCAGACACCGCTGGCAGCGGCTGTGGGTTCGCCACAATTGCCGGCGCCTTACTGGTTACCGGAAGGCTGGTTGCCGGTAGGCTTGTAGTCGGGATGCCGGAAATCGACATGATGGCTTAGCTCTTCAAAAAATGAGTAAAAGTTCCAATAACATCCAAGTCGACACCAGCGGAATAAACTTTAATCCGGATCGGTTCACGGGATCTTCGTCTAATCAGTCGGTAGCAGATGTGATTACTTTAGTCCTTGCTGGAGTTTATTTTAAATTTTTCAGGGATCGTGTCGTTTCAGCACATTTTATTTAGCCATGTTAATGAAAAAATACTAAAATCCTATATTCACCTTATATGATATAACTGTTTTAATGCATTCCAATGCGTTTTCCCGATCAATGGCAGGGCTGCCTGAAGACGCCGTCGATTGCCCTTACCATTTCGATTAATGCTTACAAAATAAAGCCTTACATCATGTTAAAACTTGCCCGTCGATTTTTTTTCGCCCTCGGTTTGATCGTTCACGGTCTGGCGTGGTCCGCCGCCGGCCAGCTTCAACTGGTGATTGGCGATGCCGCCACCGTGTGGGAGCGCGGCGGCAATCAGCGACCCGCGCAAAAGGGGGTGCAACTGTATCCCGGGGATGCCGTCGTGACCGGGGCCAACTCAAATGCGCAAATCCGCATGACTGACGATACCCTGCTTTGGCTGCACCCGAATTCACGCCTTAAAATAGATGATTACCTTTATACCCAAAAACCCGGCGGCAAAGACACCGTCGCGCTGCAACTGGTGAAGGGAGCGGTGCGAACGGCAACCGGCATGATAGGGCAGAATAAAAAAGAGAGTTTCGGGATAACGACGCTGAATGCAGTGATCGGAATCCGCGGCACCGATTTTGAGACCGCCTTTGTCGAACCCCCGGTCGGCGGCGAGACGCCAGTCGCCCCCGCCGGCACCTATACCCGCGTTTACACCGGCGCTACCTCGATGACCGGCAAGACGGGCCGCGTCGAAGTGGGTGAAAACGAGGCGGCTTTTATGGGCCTGAAGCCCGGCGACAAGCCCGAACGCCTCAAGGAAATACCTGAATTCCTGCGCAAGCTGGAGAAACCGGCCACCAGCACGGCACCGAATCAGGAGACTATCGCGCTACGCTACCGCGCCGCCGAGGACATCATCCCGCTGGTCAAGCCCATACTCGGCGGTGCCGTCTTGACCGGCCAGGGTTCAAAGTTGTTACTGGTTGGCCCCGACACCAAGCGTGCGGAACTGAAGGCGGCTATTACCGCCCTCGACACGCCGTTGCGCCGGTTGATGGTATCGGTGCGCTTCGACAATCCTGCCAGTTCCGCAGACAGCGTCGAGGTTAGCAGCCGTTCGCGCGCCAACGAGCGCGTCGAGCAACGCCTGCAGGTGCAGGAGGGACAACGCGCCTTCTTTTACACCGCACAAACGCAGATTCCAGGCACATTACTGGTCCGCACTCCCGGACTTTTATTGGTGCAGAATCCGAAGCCTGCCGCTGAAGTCGGCAGCGGTATTGAAGTGGTGCCGCGACTGGCGGGCGATCGCGTGAGCATGGACTTCTTTGCGCAGCAAAGCTCGGTTTCTGGCGCCGTCAACCGAACCCAGCAAACGCAACGCATCGGCGGCACGATCTCTGCCAAACTCGGCGAATGGGTCGAGGCCGGCGGCCGCATACTGGGCCAGTCCAATAGCAGCACGACTTCGACCCAAGACATGCGCAACAGCGAGCGGGTAATCTTTATCAAGGTTGATGAGGTCAGGTAACGATCAACGCCCCCTCATCCCAAGCAAGCGGCTCAAGCCATGGACTAAAGCCGGGCAGGATCCAGGCTGAGCATACAATGATGTTTATATTGCATATAATTTATATGGTAATATCGCCGGCGAGGATTATGCCTTGACTGATGATCCTTGTTTTCCGTCCGTGATGGTCATCGACCAAAGCGACAAAACGAATTTTTTATCAATTGACTCCCCCTGCAAAGGAAACATAATGAAAAAACTACTCGCAGCCCTGTTCGCCGCCATGTTTGCCCTCGGTAACGTAGCCGTCTTCGCCGCTGACGCCGCGAAGAAAGACGAGCCGAAAAAAGAAGCCAAGAAAGACGAAAAGAAAGACGAAAAGAAAGCCGAAAAGAAAGCGCATTAATTTTTCTTTTCGAGCACGTCAAAAAGGCAGAGATCTACTCTGCCTTTTTTTATGCCTGCTGCGCCAGCACCGGACTAGCGTCGTGCCGGGCTCCGTTCAGCGGCAGCCGCGGGTGGCACGCCCGGCGGCTCCAAGCTGGCAGTGGCTGACTCCCTGGCATTTATTAAAGCATCGATGATCGCCGCCAGGTCAGGCGTATCCGCAGTGCCGAGCCAGATCTGACGATTCGCCTTGAGCATTAACAATTTTTCGATCGAGCAGCCGGCGCCATGGCCGACGAGCCAATCCTTCGCGCGCCGCTTGCGCTCCAAAGGATCGTGCGCCGTCAGACAAATTTCTCTGAACTCTGCGGTTTGGCACGACGGAGGCGGCGGCGGTGCGACCGGTGCTGCCGCTGCCGGCGCTGGCACTTTTTTTCGGCTTGGCGCATCAGCAGCCAATCCGGAGCCGGCCAAAGCTACTGTCAGCACCAGAGTGACGAATGAAAGCAGCATCCTATTCATTCCTTGATTACTTTCATGTACAAATTTTTTCATTGATTAAACAATAAACTCTTCAACCTGCATTATTGAGCGGCGGCACCGGGCTCCGCCCCGCCTTTTTTGGGCTCGCGCGATGGCGCCATCGGATATTGTATGTAATTGGGACGCGCTCGCTCCGCCTTTTCTTTAGCCATCGGCGGCGGGGCTTGCGTGGCCGTAGCCACCGGCACAGCGGCCACCACACGCTGTTTTTCCAGTTTGAGCAACGCTTCCAGATCATGAGCCGTGGCGTTCATTTTCGCCAGACTGGCCTGCATGGCGGCCGACAGCTCGGCCTGTTTGGCCGTCGCCCGCGCCTGCGCCTGAAGTTGCGACTCGATCACCTTCAGTTGTGACTGTAATGCCGCAATACGCGGGTCCGGTGGCACGGCTACGTGGGTTTGTTTCGCCGACTTCTCCGCGAGATCGGCAACCGCTTTGCGCACCTCGGCCAGCCCGGTGTCGACTCGTGGCATGAGTTTTTCTATGACCGACGACTGCCCCTCCTGGCGCTCGTTGAACTTCTCCAGCACCTTTTCCATCTCTTTGAGAGCGCCGATGCTTGAATTCAGCGCAACCACGCGCTTACCAACAGCGAGCACGGTGGCGTCGGCTGAGTCAAGCCGGTCCTGCAGTTGCAGCGCCATCAGCGTGAAAACGCCGACCGAGGCAAGCATCAAGAAGCCGGTGACTCCCAGCACGACAACGGCGTGCGTCCGCGCCTTGGCGGTCGACTCGCGCAACTCTTCAACGCCCATCAGCAGATGCTCGGTCGAGGTGGCGGCGATTGACGCCGTTTTGTTGGCGACATCACTCGCATCGAGAACGCGTGTGATGACGGCATCAAAGCTCGTTTCCTTGACGGTCGCGACCGTATCCCCAGCTTCAGCATGCCCATCCGGGCCCGGCACTGCCATATCCTCTTCCGCCGCTGGTGCAATGATGCCCGGCTCTATTTTGGCTTCACTCATTTTTTATGTCTCTTTTCCATGCTGGCGTATTTTTCGGAAAGCCGCTCAAGTTGAGCGTTAACCCGGGCCGTTTCTGCCTCAACCGTGTGCAGGTGCCCCTCCACCGCAGCGCTGATTTTGAGCTTTAGACTGACGGCTGCCTTCTCTTGCTCATCCACCACAGGCTGTGCATTGCCCGCTTCGAGAGGCGCGTCCCCGCCCGGCGTTGCGCTGGCGCTGTCGAGCGCAGGGGTTGAATCCGGATGCGCCGCGTCCGGATCCGCGAGTTCTGGTAGCGCGGGATCTACATAAACGACATTCGCGTCGACAACCGCCGCGTCAACCTGGAGCAGGTTGAGCCCGGCTGCATTTTCAGAAACTGGAACAGCAATGGTGTTGGGAGTTGAAACCTCGTGACCGGGACGCATGATATTCTGCGCGGGCCGGTGGGCTTCAGACTTGACGGTATTGTCAGCACGGGTTTGCGTGTCTATGGTCTGATTGCCCGCCTGATTATTTTCCGTAATCGGCAGAACCAAAACGTTGACAGCGCCTTGCACAGAATCCGGCGCAACCAGTTTCCCTCCCGATGAAGGAGCCTCCGCCTGTGCGTGCATAATATTATTTTCAGCCGCACCGGTCGCCGCTTTGATTACGTTCTGCGCGGCTTGTCCAGCCTCGATTACATTTACATTTTCAGCGATCTGTTCCGTGCTGATTGGCGCATGCAAGCGATTGGCGGCCGCCTTGCCCGCTTGATCAGGCGCAAGCATTTTTCCGTTTCCCGGCGCGGCCTGTCCTGACTCGGTTGCATTCGCAGCCGTCTGTTCCGGGCTGACCGGGATATGCAAGCGATTGGCGGCCGCCTTGTCCGCTTGATCCGGCGCAACCACTTTCCCGCTTCCCGGCGCGGCCTGCCCTGACTCGGTTGCATTCGCATTCGCAGGCGCCTGTTCCGTGCTGATTGGAGCATGCAAGCGATTGGCGGCTGCCTTGTCCGCTTGATCCGGCACCACCACCCGCCCTGCTCCCTGCGCGCCCGCCGCGTTCTGATCATTAAAATTGTTGACCTGACGCGTTATTTTTCCAGTGGCCTCGGAAAATTTAAGTTGCTGCGGTGCCGTGTTTTTAATAATTACGGGCTCTTTTTCACTCATTCTTTTTTTCTCCACTCGGACTTTGTCGTGCTGCGCTTCCCGCCGGCTTTAAAGCGGCTTGCAGCAGTCCCGCTCCCCTGATCCAATACCCGGCGGGCTGGCCTTTGCTTTTGGCAAACTCAACGGCAGCATTGCGATTGCGAAACGGCCCGCTGACGACCACAAACTTTGTCTTGCTCCCTTGCTCGACATTAATCTGCACGATCTGTGCTTTATTCAAGGCCGGCTGTGCGTCGCGCCACGCCTGCGCTACTGCCAGAGAATCAAGCGCCACGTATTGGACGAAGAAATCCGTCTTGTTTGCCGCATTGATCACAGCAGTTGAATTCTTCAGCGGCTCTGTCCCCGCTTCAAGCTTTGCCTGATCGCCCCCCTTTGCCGGCTCGGGACTCTTGGCAACAGGTGCCGCGGCCGTATTTATTTTTTCCGGCTCCTTGAGCGGCTTAACCGCAGGACTGGCAACCGGCTTGGGCGGCGGGACGGCCGCAACTGCTGGTGCGACGGGCGCCGGCTTCGGTGGCGGCGGCGCGACTGCAACTACCGGCGCGACGGGCGCCGGCTTCGGCGGCGGCGCGACTGCAACTACCGGCGTGACGGGCGCCGGCTTCGCCGGTGACGGCGCGATATTGCCGGAAGCTGAGTTAAGTACGATGGCGGATTTTTCCGGCGCCTTGGCGACATTCGCGGAGCCCGCCGCTTCAGTTGCTTTAGCGGCGGTTGGTTTTTGCTCACCCGGGTTTACCGGGGCGGCGGATAAAGGCATGGCCGCACCAGTCGCCGGTGGCAGCGCCGTTGCCACCGGTGCGCCGGGGCGCGGCACTCCTGCGTTTGCTGGCGGTGCGGGCACCTCGGCCGGCTTGCCGGCATTTGCTTCTGCAGGGTTGTTAGCCGCGACGGCTAACGGCGGCAACGCAGTCGCCGCCGCGACAGGATTCGCGCTCTTCACATTATTAAGCGGCTTGATGGTGGCCAGCCGGATGCCTAAAAGCTCGGTGATCGCCTGCATGTGGCCGGGGAAAATCAACGCAACGACAATACCGGACAAACAGAGCACAACAAAGCAACCGTAAAGAATGCCCAGTAGCGAAATTTTCCTGCGGGGCGGCGGCGGCACGGCGTCGTCTTCGACGACAGCACCCTCAGCCGACAAATTGAAAACCGGCTCTGCCCTGTCGTCAAACGGAGTCAGCGCCGGCTCCTGGCGCTCTGCAACCCGGCGGTGCCGCATAACCGCCGGCGCCGGCGCCGACGAACCAAGCAGAGCCGGATCTATCTTGTCCAGAAGTTGTCTTGCCTGGTTTTCGATGCCTGCCTTCTGTGCATCCGCCAGAATACACGCCGCTTGCGCGCGCGTCGGCGTCAGGACATACCATCGCGCAGCGTTTTTACTGGCAAATTCGATCGCTTCTTCCCGCTCCGGTTCCGCGGCCTCCTGATGAACCCAGATCAGCTTGATATTGGCGCCGGGAAAATTATTCACCAACCGTGCCAGCATTCGCCCGTCGCGCGCGTTGCCGGCACTGATCTCACTTGAAATAAATACCTTGACCGGCCGGTCCGGATTCGGGCCTCGCGTCGCGTCCGCCATGGAAATCGAGGACAGCGCCACGTTAAATTGATCGACCAGACTTTCCACACCGGTGGGCAGATACGCCTCGAGCTCGATGTTCGGTTGTTGGCGCAAACGCTTCAACAGCAGCCGCCCGTAATGATTGATCGCCGCCGCGCTGGTACCGATCAGTTCAAGGCTGGTAAGGTCATCGGCAATGGCATCGGCAATCCCATTGGCGAATTGAATATCTTCTGCCCGAAAGAAAATATCTTCGCCCTGCACTAATGAAGCTGCATCCCCCTGAACTGTCGACGACTCGCTTTTCATGCGCCTTCTCCACTGATGTTTACGCGCTCACCAACGCTATTGAACATCAGATCGTCCGGCACCTCAACTTGCGGCGGCAACGGCTGCGGCTTGCCCGGCTCAAAGCTATTCAGCCCGAAAACATAGGCAATGACCTGGGCAGTGGCATAAAACAACTTATCAGGGATGGTTTCCCCGATTTTGGTCGTAAAGTAAAGTGCCCGCGCCAGCGGCGGTGCGGGGAACACATGCACGCCGCATTTTCTGGCCTCCTCCATCATCCGGAAAGCCACCTCATCAAGGCCTTTTGCGATCAGGAGCGGGGCACCATCACCGCTCGGATCGTAGGCAAGCGCGACGGCGAAGTGGTCGGGGTTGGTAATAATCACGTCCGCATCCTTGATCTTCTCGATCATCCGCGTCGAAGAAATCTCGCGCTGGCGGCGCTTGATCTGCGCCTTGACCTCGGGATTACCTTCCATCTGCTTCATTTCGTCACGCACTTCCTGTTTGGACATGCGCATGCGCTTGGCGAAAGTGTGTTTCTGATAAAAGACATCAAAAGCAGCGATCAACAACAGCGAAAGCGCCATCACCAGCGTCGCGTTGACGAGGATCTCCCCCGCCACGCCGAGGGCGGGCTCAAGAGCCACGCTACCCAGGCGGGTAAGCGCGATGATTTTATCGTCGACCATCCAGGCGACCACACAGAAGACCACTGAAAATTTCACGATCGTCTTGAATAACTCGACCAGCGCCTTGACGCCGAACATGCGTTGCAATCCGGTCATCGGATTGAGCTTTTCGAAATTAGGTCCAGCTGATTTCATCGAAAATAAATAACCGCCGGCAACGCCGGAGGCCAGGATCGCCGCCACCATCGTCACCAGCAGCACCGGCATGATCGCGAGAAAACCCTCGGCAATGCGTTGGGCGAATATGGCCGGAATCATCTCCACCGAGCTGAGCGTTTTGCGATCAAAAACAAAGCCCGCGGCGAAAATCGACTTCAGATCGCTCGCCAGCGTACCGCCCCAGAGCACCATAACCGACGCCGCGGCAATGACGACTGCCGCCGCCGGCATCTCTGTCGAGCGTGCCGCTTCACCGTCTTCACGCGCCCGTTCCAGGCGCCGCGCGGTTGGCTCTTCTGTGCGATCTTCCGCGGAGGTGTCTCCAGCCATCAGGACATCCCTAGAATTTCATGCATGCGCGAAAACGACTGCAACCACAGCCACTGAATGCGCTCGCCCATGCTGCCAATGCAAACCATCACCACGATGTAACCGGCAATCAGCAGCGCCGGAAAGCCCACTGAGAAAATGTTCAGGCTGGGTGCTGCGCGGGTCATGATGCCGACACCTATATTGACCAGTAACATACTGACCATCACGGGGAGCGCAATCAGGACCCCGCCCAAAAACATCATCGAACTCCAGGCGATCAGTTTTCCAATCACCTCGACGCCGAGCAGAGATTGGCCGATCGGCAACAGCTTGAAACTGTCGATCACACTGTTAATGACCAGCAGATGACCGCCCAGATCCAGAAAAATAAGACTGCCCATGATCATCAAAAACTGGGACAGCAGCGGCACGTTGCCCAGTGTCGGATCGAGCAAATTGGCCATCGACAAGCCCATGGTTGCCGAGACCGCCTGCCCCGCCACCACCAGCGCCGCGACGATGACCTGAAGACTCATCCCCATGACGATACCAATCGCAATCTGGTTCAACAGTGCAATAAATCCTGCGCTCGACAGAGGATCGAGCCTGGGCCAGTCCATGAGCGGATACACCATAAAGGTGATTACCAGCGCCAGCATCAGGCGGATCCGTGCATTCGCGGCCTCCGTCGCGAACAGCGGCGCCACCATGACGACAGCACCGATTCGCGTCAGCGGCCACAGAAATGTATAAAACTTCTCGACGATGTCGGCGGACAGGGAAATCAAGTGAATGATCCAGGTTGTCGCGACACGGCCGGAAAATCAGGTAAACAACCCGGGGATGCGGTGAAATATGCCCCGGGCGTAATCAGCCAGAACCGTAACCTGCCAGTTACCGCAGATCACAATGGTAGCGGCCAGTCCGATCAACTTCGGGATAAAACTCAGCGTCATTTCGTTGATGGAGGTGGCCGCCTGAATAATGCCGATCAGCACGCCGATAACAAGCACAACCAGCAGCAAGGGCGCGGAAACCAGGAGGGTTATCCACATGGCCTCGCGCGCAACATCAATAACGAAAGAAGTTTCCATAGTATCCTCAAGGCATGACGAAACTGGCAGCCAACGAACCCATCGTCAGACTCCAGCCATCGACCAGCACGAACAACATCAACTTGAACGGCATCGAAATCACCATTGGCGAGAGCATCATCATGCCCATCGACATCAGTATGCTGGCAACAATAAGATCGATCACCACGAACGGTATGTAAATCAGAAACCCGATGGTAAAGGCGCTTTTCAGTTCCGAGGTGATGAACGCCGGCACCAGCGTGGTAAACGGCACCTTCGCCGCGTCTTCGATCGGCCCCTTGCCTGCGATCTGCACGAAAGTGGCGATTTCTTCCTGACGCGTTTGCCTGAGCATGAATTCGCGCACCGGCTTCTCTGCAACATCGAGCGCTTTTTGAAAGCTGAGCGTGTTGTTAAGGTAGGGCGTGATGGATTCTTCGTAAACATTACCCAGCACCGGCGCCATGATGAAGAATGTCAAAAACAGCGCCAACCCGACGAGAATCTGGTTGGGGGGCGTCTGCCCGGTGCCGAGCGCCTGCCGCAATAGCGACATCACGATGATAATTCGGACGAACGGTGTCATCATCAACAGCAGTGACGGCAGCACCGTCAACAGCGTCATCAGCGCAACGAGTTCGATGGTGACGCTATAACGCGTACTCTGGCCCGCTTCGCCCATGGCGTTGATAATCGGCATTCCCTGCGCCAGCACCTCCAGCGGCAACAGCGCGAGTGCCAGCAGTATCAGCGCTTTCATACTCGCTTGTCCTGGTTCCGGCCGGCGCGAAAATTCATGGCGCCGAGGATGCTCTGCAAAGTTTTTACCGGCTCGGCCTTACCCGCCGCCTCTGCCGGTTCCTCGGCTACGGCGACAGCAAGACTACCCGGTGCCAGCGTCCAGTTTCCCAGCGCGTTCATTTGCTGCGCGGTCACACCGATCAATACCTCACGCTGCCCCAGGCGCAACAAAACGACTTTCTGACGCGGCCCGACGGCCAGCGATTCGACGACTTTCATGCGCGGCTCTACCCTGCGCGGCATCGTCCCGAGAACAAACCGGTGAAACAGGAAGTAAACCGCGCCGATTGCCAGCAATACGACGAGAAAGCTCAACCCGAAGGAGAGCCACTGCATCGCGCCCAGCTGGCCGGAAGCTCCCATGCTAGAGGTTCTTTATACGTTGCGCTGCGGACACCACGCGCGTCAGCCGGATACCATAACGATCATTGACCAACACGACTTCGCCCTGGGCGACCACGACGTTGTTGATCAAAAGATCGAGTGCTTCGCCGGCGACACGGTCAAGCTCGACCACACTGCCCTGCGTCAGGCGCATCAGATCGCTGATCTTGATGACCGCCCGGCCGACCTCGACCGAAATGGTGACGGGAATATTCTCAAGCACCCGTGCGTTGATGGCCTCCTGGTCCTGCGCGTTATAAGTGGCGCGCTCCGCCGGTTGAGTCAGATCCGCGGGTGTCGCTGCTTCTTCTAGTGTCGTGTTTGTCATGATTAGTGTGTGCTGTCTTTTTTGAATGGATCGATAAGTTTTTCGATGCAAATTGCCATTTCCGAGCCGGAAACTCCAACCTGCGCTTCAAACGCCGGAACCTCGTTGATCACGATGCGGGCAAATTCAGGTTTTTTGAAATACAGAAGGTCGCCGGCCGCGAGCGTCTGAAAACGGGCGATGGTTGTGTGAATCTCGCCGAGTACTGCCTGCATCTCAACCCGCGAATCGCCAAGCGCCGCGCCCAGATCCTGCTTCCACTGCTTGTCCGACTCATCGTTGCCGTCGACTTCCTGCACGCGGCTGCGCAGCAACTCGCGCAGCGGCTTGACTGACGAATAAGGATAGACGATATCGAGAAAGCCCTTGGTATCTCCGCATTCCGCTTCAAACCGGTTGACGATTACCAGGTCGTTTTCGTCTGCTATCTGCGCAAAATGTGGATTTATTTCAGAACTCACCTGCTCGAAATCCACCGCCACCAGCGGCGCCCACGCCTCCTTCAGGGAGCGGAACAACACCTCGAGAATAATATTGATAATGCGGGTTTCGGTCTGCGTAAAAAGCCTGCCCGGCGGCAACTGCGCAACGCCGCGACCGACTCCACCGAAAAAATTATCCAGCGAACTCAAAACAATATTCGGATCGATCAGCACCATCGATGAACCGCGCAGCGGATTTATCCGGATGACATTGACCGATAGCGGCGGATGCAGATCCTTCATGTAATCGCCGAACTTCTTAAGCTGCGCGCGGCTCGGCGTGATACGCGGACTGGTGCGTAAAACCTCAAGCAGGGACAATCGGAACTGCCTGATGAATCGCTCATTGATCATGTCCAGCGCGGAAACATTGACCCCGAGAGAACTGTCTTCGTTGGTCAGATCATGCTTGCGCGCCCGTACATCGGTGTTATAGCCGGTATCAACCTCGACCGCGCCGATTTCAATCTTGGCAGTCAGGGCGGCAAGCTCATCCTTGCTCAGCAGATTTTCAGATTTTTCCATTGCGTTCAGCGAAACTTTATAGAGGCTGCAGCAGCCTGTTATTGAAAAACGAATTCGGTGAAAAAGACTTCTTCGATACCGCCGAAATTCTCCAGGCGCTCCAGTTCCGAATTGATCTTTTCGCGCAGACGCACCGCCAGTTCGGCACGAAACTCCGCCCGCGTCAGATCCGCCTCGGTAGTCAGGCGCAGCACATCCAGCGCCCCCGAACGCAATGCGGCGCGGTGTTTTTCCACGTTTTTAAAGACGCGATCGTCATACGTGGTCATCAGCGACAAGTTGACCTGCATGACTTTCCGGGATCCGGCGACGTTGGCAACCAGCGCCTTTTTTTCATCCAGATCCATATAGCTCTTTTCGAAGCGCGAATCTTTGTCCGACGGCAGTGCTTTCTTCTGCGGCACACCGCCTTTGGCGGCCCCACCGTGGGCATCTTTGGACGCGCCGTGGGCATCTTTGGGGGCGCCGTGCGCGTCTTTGGACGCGCCGTGATCGCCGCCGGCCGGGGCGCCATGCCCCTTGCCCTGCGCTGAATCGGCGGGCTCATCAAGCGCCAGATCGGGATCGATGTGCGCCTTCTTGGAAAATGCTCCGGTCGCAAATAGCGTTCCGGCGACAGCCAGCGCCATCAGCAAGATAACCACCAGCGCCAAAATAATGATTTTGACGATAGGCTTTTTCGGTTTTTCTTCCGTTTGCTCGACTTTTTCTTCTGACATGATTTTGACTCTCTGGCTTCGTCTGACGGGTTAAAGCACTTTAAATATTGACCGGTTTGCTTCTGAATTTATTAGAAATTTACATTTTAAGCATATCAAATATTTTAAGTCATTTTTATGACTTTTAATTAATAAAACATATCGTATTGAGTATAAGCAATTGGCGTGCCATAGTTTTAGAAGGCTCGCTGCCGGCTAAATAAAGAGATCAACCCCTTCTGCCGAGAGTTTTTGCATCGGCAATGCCGCCGATACGCCTTTAACCGCCGGCTGCGGAGCCTCTTGCGCCAAACCGGCTACCGGCACTTGCGCGCCGTTACCTGACTGCTGCCGGGACTGCGCCTCCCCGCCCATGGCGCCGCCATCCGCAAACAAACGGCCGACATTCAGTCCGGCGCCCTCGAGCGCACCGCGAAGCCGGTCGAGACCGCCCTCGAGCAGGCGCTGGGTATCGGCCTGCGAAGAGGTAAACGCCGCCTCGACCTCGCCATTAGTCATACCGAGCTGAACATCAATCCGGCCCATGCGGGCAGGACGAAGCTGGAAGCTCATCTGCCAGACGCCCTTAACAACCTGGTCGGAAATTCGCTTCCCGACAATGTCCATCAACTGCTCGGACAGTTTCAGATACTGACGATCCTGACGCCCCTTTTCCTCGGCCAGGGCGTGCTCGCTACTTTGTTGAGCGCCGCCACCGGTGGCAGGGTTATTCGAACCGGCCGTGCCTTGCTCTTTGGACGCCGCCGGCGCAACCGCGAACTGGGACAGGTCGATTTCCTCGCGCCAGACAGGACTTGCGCTGCCCGGCTGATCCATGGAGTCGCCCGTCTTTCGACTGGCCAAGGCATCCGACCGCCTGCCAGGCACTCGCTCCACCCCTGGGATCAGTTCTACGGGCTGCTCACCCCCCTTAAACTTCATCACAAGTTCGGCAGGGGCCATGGACGCCGTCGCGACCGCGTTGATCGGACCGCCAGCCACCGGCACCGCCGCGTCCGCCTGGATTGACATGCCAGCCGCCACGCTCGGCGCCGCATTCCGCCCCTCTACCTTTAACGGCATAGCGAGCGAACCCGCCACCGGCGGCACTGCTGCGTCTGGCGGGTTGAGCACGCCAGCTGCTGCGCTTGCCACAGCAACCGGCACTTCCACCGTTAACGGCAGGCCAAACGCACCAGAAACTGGCGGGACTACCGCGCCCCCCTGGCTCTGCAAACCCGCATTCGTATAGGTAACGGCCACTAATTCGGCGCGCTCCATAATGAACTGCCGTTGCGCATTCACATTGGCGCCCGGCGGCGGCGCAAGCGCGCCGACCTCTGGACGCACGCCCTCATTGGCAACAACGCCAACGACAGCGAGCGTGTTAACCGTGTTAATCCCGCCCGCCGCCTGATTCCCCACAGTCGCGACCTGCAGCGACAAACTGGCAGAGGCAGTCGTCCGCGCCCCCAACTCAGCTGTCGAGGTCGCCCCCCATTCAGGCACTGCCCCGCCGAGGCGCCCCGGCATCACCAACGGGCCGGCCGCAACGGCGGGAAACTCATTGCCGTTTGAGTAAGCCGCTTCCGCGGTGTTGGCAAATGCCACCGACCTGAAACTATCAGGACTTACCGCGAATGCCGCGCCCCCCGCCAGCGGGACATTGTGTGCGACCAATCCCATTAATGCGGGATCGCCAATGACAGACGCCATCGAAAGCTGGGAAGAATCCGGCAGACCGTCCGTGCCCCCGCCCGGCGATTGTCGCCCCGCACCCGGCGCACTTTTTTGCATAATCA
The DNA here is from genome assembly GCA_947474275.1 of Betaproteobacteria bacterium. GTDB lineage: Bacteria > Pseudomonadota > Gammaproteobacteria > Burkholderiales > SG8-41 > PALSA-1004. The sequence goes on along the minus strand of CANJHY010000030.1, from coordinate 15,130 downwards.
AACCCAGCACGCCCGGGTTGAGCCCCTCTTTCCGCGCGAATTCGCGAATGGTCTCATCCGACCATTCAGACTTACCGGACGTCAAAACATTGATGCTCGGGCCGATTGGAATAATGCACAAGGCGCCGGGCGGCAAACTATTGCCGCCTGCAGTGGCATCCACCTGTCCGGAGAGGCGCTTTTTAACCCCACTCAAGACACCATCAAAGCCGGCCTCACCGGTTTTTGGCGCCGCTGCAGAGGGCCCCAGCAGTGATCCAATCGATGCAACTGATTCATTATTATAAATAAATTTTGTATTTACGAGATTGCTCATAGTTAAATCAAAGTTTTTCTGGTTTTGAATACCCTTTCTCTATGCAAGGATCGTGACAGGTCGGGCACCCGCTCAAAAAACAATGACCGGGACTGCCGCAAAGCACCCGGCCACCGACCACTCAAACGTGAGCGCGCCAGCCCGAACGCGCGGTCGCATAAAACGTCGGCAATACCACTAAAACAATGTATTTAAAGAACTCATTTAATATGGCACGCTGATTGCTTATACAAGACCTGTCGGCAACGTATAAATAAATCATTTTAAAAACATATACTTGAGATAGCACTGGAAAAAGATGTCTACGGTTGCACTGTCGTTTTTACGTCAAAGCATGCGTCGGGTCCGTTTTATCGACCTGGGAATTCCCGCCATCATCCTGATGATCATGGCGATGCTGGTCGTCCCCATGCCGGCGATCCTGCTCGACATTCTGTTTACATTCAACCTGCTCGCCGGCCTGGTCATCATTACGATTGCCGTGGCGACCACGCGTCCGCTCGAGTTTTCTTCGTTTCCGATCATCCTGTTGCTGACCACCATGTTGCGCCTCGCGCTCAACGTCGCCTCGACGCGAGTCGTGCTGGTCGATGGACACAAAGGCGCCGACTCGGCCGGCAAGGTGATCCAGGCGTTCGGTGAATTCGTGATTCAGGGCAATTACTTCGTTGGAATCGTCATATTTGCCATTTTGATGATCATTAACTTTATCGTCGTCACCAAGGGCGCCGGACGGGTTTCGGAAGTGATCGCCCGGTTTACCCTCGATGCCATGCCGGGCAAGCAAATGGCCATCGATGCCGACCTCAACGCCGGCGTCATTAACCAGGAAACCGCCAAGAAGCGCCGCGAAGAAATCTCCCAAGAGGCAGATTTCTTCGGCTCCATGGACGGTGCTTCCAAATTCGTGCGCGGCGATGCCATTGCCGGGGTCATGATTTTGTTCATTAATATTTTTGGTGGACTGATTATCGGTATCGGCTTCCATGGCCTTTCACTGTCTGAAGCAGGCAAGATCTATACCCTGCTGACCATCGGCGACGGCTTAGTGGCACAGATTCCGGCGCTGTTTCTGTCGCTGGCAACTGCCATTATCGTCACCCGCGTTACCACCCCCCAGTCCCTGAGCGAGCAAACCTCGAGCCAGCTTGGGAAACCGATGCCGCTGTTTGTATCGGCCTCGATTCTGCTGTTGATTGGCATCGTGCCGGGCATGCCACACGCTGTGTTTATAACGCTGGCAGGCGCGACTTATGGCATTGGATTTCTGCTGCTTAAGCGGGATAGCGAAGTCACCACGCGGCAGACCGCGCAGGAGAATACGGTGATCCCACCGGCCCCCAAGGAGCTCGACTGGAGCGACATCGACCAGGTCGACCTGATCGGACTGGAAATCGGCTATGGCTTGATCCCGATGGTCAATCCGGAGACCGGCGGCCAGTTGATGGCGCGTGTAAAAGGCATCCGCAAAAAGCTTTCCGCCGAGCTGGGTTTTCTGATCCCGGCGGTTCGGGTGCGCGATGTCTTAACGCTCGAACCGAACTCCTACAACATCATGGTCAACGGCGTGGTGCGTGCCACCGGCCTGATCCAGGCCGATCGGGACCTCGCCATCAATCCCGGGCATGCCTATGGCAAGCTCGAGGGCATGCCGACCAAGGACCCGGCGTTTGGTCTGGACGCCATTTGGATCAAGCCGTCCCAAAAAGACTACGCGCGCACGCTCGGCTACACCGTGGTCGACTCCAGCACCGCGCTGGCCACTCACCTGAACCGGGTTTTGCGTGAAAATGCCGCCGATCTGATCAGTCAGGATGAGGCACAGCAACTACTCGACAAACTCGCCGGCCGCTTCCCCAAGCTGGTGGAGAACCTGGTGCCCGGAAAACTCCCGCTCTCGATTGTGACGCGTGTCCTGCAAAATCTGCTGGCTGAATCGGTATCGATCCGGGATATGCGCACCATCGTGGAAACCCTGTGCGATGAAAGCAGCAAAACCCAGGATCCCGATCAACTAACCGGCCTGGTAAGGCCGCGACTCGGCCGGATGATTGTGCAAAATCTGGCTGGCGTAAAAGACGTCCTGCCGGTGATTACGCTGGAATCCAACCTTGAGCGCATGCTGCAAAACGTCGCCGAACAAAGCGGCGGCGGACATATGGCCGTGCTTGAACCCGATCTTGCTGAAAGCCTGTTCAGATCCCTGCGCAACGGCACCACAAAAACCCAGGAGCAATACGAGTGCGCCGTTCTCGTGGTGTCGCCGATCGTGCGCCCGTGGCTGGCCAAAATGCTCAAGCATCGCGTTGGCGATCTGGTGGTCCTGTCTTACAGCGAAATTCCCGACGACCAGGCAATCAAGGTCGTTCTAACCATTGAAATCAAGTCAAAACAACATTAAGGTCGTTTCATGGAACTCAAACGCGTATTAGCAGCAGACAGCCGTGCGGCCAAAGAAAAAGCCATCAGCCTTTACGGGCGCGACGCACTGATACTATCGAACGACCGCGTCAACGGTCAGGTGGAACTCATTGTGGCCGTCGATCTGGTTGCCGACGATGCCTTATTCCCAACCCCGCCCCGCCCCGCCGCCGCCACCTCCGCACCAAGTTCACCGCTGATCCAACCGCCGCCTTTCTCCAAGGTTATGCAGGGCACCATGCAACGCCTGCGGCAGAAGCCGGCCGCAGGCCGCGCGACACCGGCCACAGACTTACCGCAACCTGAAGACGGCGAACGGGAACGGGAACGCGCACAGGAACTGGTTGCCATGGTCAAAGCGGAGCTTGCAGAAATGCGGCGCGAAATCAGGATTTCACGTGAAACCTCGGTCTGGGAACGCTCGGCGAACCTGCCAATTCATGTGCAGGACCTCGCGACCCGCATGCGCGAGGCCAACATATCCGCCGCGCTGCGCACCCTTTTAATTGATGAGGTCAAGGCGGCGGATACGCAACAACAGGCCATGGATCATATTCGCACAACACTCCAAACCTTGCTGCAACGCAAGGCAATGGCGGGTCCATTGCGCGGAACCCATGTCGTCGCAGGACCGTCCGGTGGCGGCAAAACAGTCATGATGCGGAACATTGCCAACGCGCACATCCCGCTTCACGGCAGCGAGAACATGGCGATCATCAGCTATAACGACAACCGTGTCGGCGCCTGGCCGCAGTTGCAATTACTCAGCGCCGCGGCGGGAATCGAATGCTACAAGGTAAAATCCGCGGAATCCCTGCGCGAGTTGATTGACTCCCTCTCGGACAAAAAGCTGGTGATCGTTGACACACCGGGCAGCCAGATCGTGGAAAATGCAAGCGCCGTTCGGCAAGCCGTCGACGACGCCGTGTTTCACCTCGTTTTGCCGGCGGACGCATCCGCCTCCACGGTTAACAGATTTCTGCAGCTTCAGGATATAAAATGGCACAGCTTGATGCTGACCAAACTTGACGAGTGCACGAATCCATGGCCGCTTCTACAGATGCTCAATGAACAGACCCTGCCAATTTCGTTTGAAAGTAATAATTCGCTGCTGGGCAACCCTGATGCGGTGAAACGCACCATCGAGAAAATGATTGAAGCCGGCATTGCACTGCTGCCGGTCACCGACTCATTACACGTCCCGGCGCAGAACAGATTTGCCGGCGATCAAGCCGCTCAGCCCATCAGACATTAAGACAATCTGCCGTGGTTTGCCCGTTTGAATAGATTGGAAAGAAGACAATGGATGTAATCGGAATTGCGAGCGGGAAAGGTGGCGTCGGCAAAACCAGCACCGCCGTTAATCTCGCCGTGGGCTTGACGCTGCGCGGACATAAAGTCATGTTGTTCGACGCGGACATGGGCCTCGCCAATGCCCAACTTACGCTGGGCTGCCCCACCGAATTTAACTTCGGTCACGTGCTCTCCGGGGAAAAAACCCTCGAAGAAATCATTGTGACGACGCGCCAGGGAATACGTCTTGTTCCCGGCGCCTCCGGGGTGCAGAAACTCGCCTCCCTCAGTCCGCTTGAGGCGTCCGCCATCGTCCAGGCTTTCAGCAGTATCGAGGAAGAAATTGACTTTCTGATCGTTGATTCGGCTGCCGGCATTTCCAATTCGGTGCTCACGTTCATGCAAGCCTCGCAGCGCCGCCTGATCGTGCTGCGCGACGAACCGTCCTCGATTGCAGATGCCTATGGCACCATCAAAGTCCTGATCAACGACTGCAAGCTCGATGAAATATACGTGGTGCCGAACATGGTTGACAGCCAGGCGGCTGGCCAGCTGCTGTACAAACGAATCAACGAGGTTTGCAAAAAATTTCTCGGCCGGCCCGTCAAATACCTGCACTCGATCACCAACGACGAGCACATGCTGACAGCCGCACGCAACTATCAGTCGGTGCTCGAATATGCGCCCGGCGGCAATGCCGCCAGGGATTTCAGGAAACTTGCGGAATCCGTCGCCGCAATGAGCGGCACCACGACGGCGAATGGAGGCGTCCAGTTTTTCTTCGAAAGAATGATCGGACAAAAATCCGTTTAAATGAAATCAACCGGCATCCACTTATACGCGCAGGCAACCGACAGCAGCGATTCGCTGGTGGTGGCCAATCTCGGCCTCGTCAAACGCGTCGCGTTGCACCTCAAGGTGAGGCTGCCCCCATTCGCCGAATTCGATGACCTGCTGCAGGCCGGCATGATCGGCCTCATAGAAGCGTCACGCGGCTACAAACCGGAAAGAGGCACTCCCTTTGACTCCTTCGCCCGCCTGCGCATCAAAGGCGCGATGATCGACTACGTGCGCAAACAGTCATACTTGCCGCGTTCCGCCATTGCCACCAGAAAATCGCATTCCGAAGCGACCAAAATCCTGTCGGATGAACTCGGTCGCGCGCCGAACCAACAGGAGCTGGCGGATTTCATGGACATGGACATCAATGATTTGCAAAAAGAGCGCCATCAGTCCAGTCAATTCGAGACCGAGTCGATCGAAGACATGGCCGGCGTCACTGACAATCTGCCCGACACCGAGGACTCTATTCCGGAGATCGCCCTGGAAAAATCCCAGCTCTCGGAAGAACTCGTGCGCGCTATCGCCGCACTGCCCGAGCGCGAAAAGCTGATTCTTTCTCTCTACTACACCGACGAAATGACGCTGAAGGAAATCGGCGAAATCGTCGGCGTCGGCGAATCCCGCGTCAGTCAAATTCTCACCAAGGCGGCGCAGACTCTAAGACAAAAATTGCAATAACCGGGGCGTTACTCCCGATACAGCACGGTGATGCTGATGCGCCGGTTGCGCGGATCCAGCGGGTCTGACGCGACGAACGGCTCCCGGTCGGCCACCCCTTCGATGCGCGCAATCCTTTTCTCATCAACCCCTTTTTTGGTAATGATCTGGCGCGTAATGTCTGCGCGCTCAGCAGACAATGACCAGTTATTGCGGTCGGTCCCCGCAAATGCCAGCGCATCCGTATGCCCGCGCACTTTGAGATTGTTGGGCATGCCAGCCAGCGAACGCGCGATTTCTTCAATCAGCCCCTGCGACTTCGACGTTAATTTCGTGTTGCCGAGGCCAAACATCGAGAAATCCGCCTTATCGATGATCTCGATCCGCAGGCCCTCTTTTTCTCTCGCGAACACCACGTTCTCCTTGAGCTTGGAGAGTTCACTGTCCTGCGACATTTTTTCTTTCAACTCTTTTTCGAGCTTCTCGAAGTTCGACTTGTCCGACTCACCCGCAATGCGCGCTTTTTCTTCCTGCGATAACGCATCCGTCCTGTCCTTGTCCTTGTCGCTGTCCTTGCTGCCGGTATTCTCACGCGGCTGCAGAACCTGCAGGAGGCCGGTCTGCGCGGACGCCTGCGGCAATGCCGTTTCATCAATGATCGACTGACCGCCCATCAAGCCGGTCGAACCCGACGTATTGTTGACGGTAATCGCCGCCTTGGTGACGGAGGTCGGCTTGAAGTAATCCGCAATCGCCTTGCGCTGATCGGAGTTGGTTGCCCCCAGCAGCCACATGAGCAGGAAAAACGCCATCATGGCTGTCATCATGTCAGCCAGCGCAATTTTCCAGGCGCCGCCGTGCGCACCCGCATGACCTTCATCGATAATCTTCTTGACGATAATCGGTGCGAGCGGCGCCGCCTCTTCCGCGGGCGCTGCGGCAGCGGCGGGCGCGGCCGCGCTGGATGCCAGTGCGGCAGCGTCCTGCGGCGCTTCGCCGGCGGGAACGGGAGGCGCAGCTTCAGCCATTATTTGCCCCTCAATCCGTCAAAGACCTCGGAAAACGACGGCTGGTTATCGTGCGAGATACTGACCCGCGCCGCCTCGATAATTACCGGCATCGGATGACCGTTCAGTGTGCCGACAATAATCTGCTTGGCGACATGGTAGATCTGCCCCTCTTCATCGACAATCTGCTTGAGCCGCACGCTCAGCGGCTCCACAAAGCCATAAGCCAGCAGCACGCCCAGAAATGTGCCGACCAGAGCGGCACCGATCAGCGCACCCAGCACCGCCGGCGGTTGATCGATCGAACCCATGGTCTTCACCACACCAAGCACGCACGCCACAATGCCGAGCGCCGGCAACGCACCGGCCATCGTCGCCAGCGTTTCTGACGGTTTTAAAGCATCGTGATGATGCGTCTTGATCGATGCGTTCATGATGTCCTCGACGGAGTCCGGGCGCGGCGCCGAAGAGGAAACGACGATCAGGCGGATGCTGTCGGTGATCAGGTGAATCAGTGCATGGTCAAGCAGCAGTCGCGGGTATTCGCCGAAAATCGCACTGGATTCCGGCGACTCGACATGCGACTCCAGAGCGACCGCGCCCTCCGCCTTCAACACTTTCATGATCTTGGCCACCAGAAAAATGGTGTCCATGTAATCCTGCTTCTTGAAAGCCGGTCCCTTGAGTATCTTGCCGAGTCCGCCGATCGTGCCTTTGACAATCGTCATGCTGTTGGCGGTGATCAAACCGCCGATTGCCGCTCCCAGAATAGCCGTTCCCTCCAGCGGCAGTGCGTGCCAAATCGGCGCCATTGAGCCGCCGCCGACGAGGTAGCTGCCGAAGATGCAGGCAAGACCAAAAATAATTCCAACAATACTTAACACGGAGTAGCCCGCCCATTAAAAAATAAATACTCGCAAAAAAGACGGTCGCAAAACTTTTTCGCCTTTGCCGTCTCTCCGTCTACATCAAAAATAAGTACGCTTCGCTTGCACGCTGACCAGAATCGCGGTCGCCGGCACTTTATGCCGGAACCAGCGACGGCACCGTCGTCCACGCGTCTCGAACTTCCTGCATCAACCCTTTCACTTCATACAACCCCGCGAGGTCGTTTCTAAGGTTGATTTGCAGCAATCTGCGGGTAACGTAGCCATAAAGTTCCGCCAAATTACGCGCCAAATCACCACCGTTTTCAAAATCAAGCGAGCTTTGAAGACCCAGCACGATGCGGCCTGCACGGCTCAAATGATTCGACTTCTCCTGAATGGCGTTGGCCTTGATATGTCCTTCTGCCGCATTCAGGCTTTCCAGCAACCCATCGAACAGCATTTGCACCAACTGAACCCGATCCGAGGAATCCACACCGGTCTCAATCATGACCGAACCATAACTTGCCGCCGCCTTGCGATTTTGCATAATTTTCTTCTCAAGTATTTTTGGGTAACCCATTAGAAATCGTCACCAGCCAGAATTTCTTGAGTCTGCAATCTGCTATTAGATAGCGCCCCATCAATAACACTCAAAACCACCGGATTGCAGCGCAATGGCCGGCATTTCAACGCTGAACATTTTCATATTACATCATTCATTTTAAGTATTTAAATTAATATTAATATTTCGGCTCATGACGAACCTTTGATCACTTCGACAATCTGATTGCCGGCTGGCGGCGCTATCGCCTCAAGCCCGCCCTGCGCCAGTTCAAGCACCTGCCCGGAGGGCAAACTGGCCCCGACCGCTGACGCGCCGACTGTCGCAGGTAATAAATAACCCACCATCGCCGGCGTTGCCTGGAGCTTGGCCAGTTGGCAAAGTTTTGCAGACACCACCTCCAGACGACCCTTGAGCGCCAAATAATCTCCGCCCACCACGGCATTTCTCTCCTGCCCGATGGCATAAATCTCATTACTGTCCGCCGGTGGCAGCCACGACGCGACATGCCCGCCGGACGTTTTTATTAGCCGGACAGGTGCTGGCGGCACCCGCACGCCCTGCCGGCTGTCCAACACGCCCTCTTCGAACAGCTCCTCGATGTGACGCTCCAAAACCGCCGGATAAAATGCTCTGAGTTCCGCCGCCTTGCCATTGCCCGCTCCGTTTTTATCGTCGGCCGCAATCATGAGGTTCCACAAGCGTTGCCCGTCAACGCCGGCAAACCGCGCATCCGTCGTCGCCGGCGCCACCGCGGCCACCGCGCCGACCGACCTCGGACTCGACGCATGAACTTCCATTTTACGCACGCGGTCAATCAGCGAGACGACCAGAATCCCCACCCCGACCAGGCAGACGAATATGAGCAGTAGCAAAATATTGATGGTTGGCATATCTCAAGGCGCACGCTGCCGGGACTCAAGCCCGGACCGCCGCCGTTTTATTTGGTTCTAGCCGCATATGAATTCTTATTTATACATCGCAGCGAGTCCGGCGAACGTTGCCGTGAGGCCGGTCTGCTCGCTCTTGATCTGGCCGAGCAACGCATCCATCGCCGAAAACTGCTGCTTATAGCGCTCCAGCAACGCGGCCATGCGCACATCCAGGTTACTGATATCCGTTTCATAGCTTGAAATCCGGGTTTTAGCCCCTTTGATTTGAGCTTGAACCGGACTCGTATTAAGCGCTGACGATGACGTATCCGCCAGGGCAGTCAGGATTTCTACCGCATCGCCGGCGAGGCCTCGAGACGTTGCGGTCGACGCGGACTGATTGCTGATATCGGCGCTCAGTGCAGTGACTATTTCACTGAAATTCGAATCGAGCGCCGCCTGCAACGTCGTATCATCAATGGCAAACCTGCCATCTACTTGAATGGTAACGCCCATATCGCGAAACGACGTGATCGAGGTACCCGGCGAACTTGAATCGTCAGTCATAAGGGTGCGCACCTGATCACGCAGTCGGGAGATCAGCGAATCATTCACCAAAGTGCCACCGATGGCGGTATCGCTCGAGGCTGCATCAGAGACCGTCTTCAGGGTCTTTTCCAGATCATTGTAGGCTGCAACCAGCGTCGCAATCTTGGACTTAAGTTGGGTGGTATCCCGGCTGACCTGGACGTAAGTTGCCGTAGTCCCCGCATTGAATATGTTTAATGTCACGTCGGTGATCGCATCAGTGATATCGTTGGTGCTACGCGTCAGCGTCACCCCATCAACCGTAAGCGTCGCATCGCCTGCCGCTGCGAGTTGGGAAAACCCCAGCACCGAACTTGAGTCAGTAATGGTAAAACCATTGGTGCTGCCGGTGCTGTTGGAGCTCAGCACTATCTTATACGGATTGGTCCCGCCGACATCCGTCAATTTCGCAGTCATCGTTCCACCGGCAGCGTTGATCGCCGTGATGACGTCGTTGACCGTAGCCCCCGAACTAAAGGGCAGCGTGAATGCACGCTCATCTGAATCCGTCGGCGTGATGGTGATATTGAACGCCTCGGTCCCGTTGACCGCCGTGGTGCCGGCCGCATACCCCGTGGAAATATTGCGCTGCGCCGTGGCCACCGCGGAAACCAGCACAGAGTGAAACCCGATATCGGCACTCCCGGTTGCTGTTGCCAGGAAAGATGAAGTATCCGTCGACTGCACGCTGGCCGTCTCAAGACTTGAGCTATTCTCGAGCGCGGTAAACGCCGTATTGAGAGTAGCCAAAGACGAGAGCAAAGCGCCGTCTCCGGAGATCGTTGCGTTGCACTTATCGATCTTTGCCTGAATGACCTGTTGCTGCGGCACACGCGTGGCATCAGTCAGGTTCTGCGCGAGGGCATTAACGTCAATCCCGGAACCCGTGCCCATCGCACTGATAATACTTTGGCCGGCTTTAGATGCCGCTTTCGAGGCCGTGACCGCCGCTGTCGAGGCTGTGGCCGCTGTTACCGAGGTCGTGGTCATAGTCTAGGTCTCTTCTTACAATGAGTGGCTGCAATTGCAGATCCGGCATCAACTCTCCCTGTTGTTACACAGCGTTAAGTCAGTTGATGCGGTCTGGTCTTTAGCGCATGACTTACTTTATATAATCAAACAAACTCAGTTTTGCGGTCTGCGCAAAACTGGATTGGGCCGCCTGCAGCGACAGCATCTGCTTTTGCAGATCTGTGGCAGCGACGGTGTAATCCGTATCTTTGATCCCCGACAAAGTCGTTTCCAGCCGCAGACTGGTCGCATCGATCACGCCCTGCTGCTGGTCGATGCTGCTGCGATTCGTCCCCACCTGCGCGATCGCATGGGAAACCCCCGCATGCATTGCGTCCACTTCGCCGATGCCGCGTTGGATGTTCGCAGAGTCGCCGTTCTGCACCGCAGTAGCGAGGTCGGCGAGCGCCTGAAAGAAACCCACGCCGGTTTTAGTACCGTTAACGTCGCGCACAACGGAGGTAAAAACCTGCGACCCCACACCACCCACCGCGACGCGGCTCTGATCGCCAATGGCGACTTCAACCTGACTTTGATCGCCGGTGTAATTAATCTGACCCTGAGCGTTCGCGGCAAACGGCTGGCTGCCGGTACGCGCACCGCCGAAAATAAAGTTTCCGCTCTCGTCGCGCGCGTTCGCCATGGCAAGCAGCTGGTCGCGCAGCGATTTTATTTCAGTCGAAATATTGACGCGACCCGATGCTGAAACCGTCGCATTGGCCGCCTGCAGTGTCAGTTCTTTGATGCGGATAAGGACGCCGCTGGACCCCGAGATATTGGTTTCCTGCGCGGCGAGCCGGTTATCGGCCTGCGTCAACGACTGGCTATAACTGGTCTGGCGCGATATCGCCGATTGCAGGCGTTGCACGGACGCGGTTGCATCCGGATTGTCACTCGGGTTGCCGAGCTTTGTTCCGGTTGCAAGCTGCCCCTGCGTTTTGGCAATTTGCGTCTGCACGTCCTGCATCTGCTTTACGGCAACGCCAAAAGCATAATTGGTGGAAATAGCCATGCTAATACCTTCCTTTAGCGAATCTGCGCAATGTAGTCGAACAACTGGCTCGCCACCTGCATCGTCTTGGCGGCGGCTTGATAGGCCTGCTGGTAACGCACCAGATCAGCGGCTTCCTGATCGAGATTGACGCCGGAGGCCTGATCCCGGTTTTTTTCCGCCTGCGAACTGACCGCCTGCATAGCCTGCTTGGCCACCGTCGCCTGACTGGCCACGGCGCCTACGCCGCTCACCAGATCGTTGTAAGCGACGCCTATGGTTTTTCCCTCGGGCGTAACCGCCACGTCTTTCAAGCCGACGACCCGCGCCATGTTCTGGTTATCGCCAACCCCGTCCTGATTGCCATCGACCATGAACACATCACCCGCCGCCGGCACACCCGAGAGCTTGACGAGGCGTCCGCCGACCTGGATACCGGCCGCCGGATCGTATTGCCGGTTGGCCATTACAGTGCTGGTTGCCAGATCGGTGATGGTGTAATTCGTCGCGCTGGTAAACTGAATTTTCACCTGCTCCTGGCGCTCACTCGCTACTGCATCGTAGGGTTTTACCGTATAAGCGGCGGCGACAGAGGCCGCCCCGCTACCGGTGGCAAACACCAGCAAATCCTCCGCTGCCGCACCGTCCAGATACGCCCCGGCGCGCAAACCCAGGCTATTCAACATGGCGGGACTGCCGGATGAATTGAGTGCGATGCGAATTTCGTTGTCGCTGCTGAGACTGATTTGGCCGTGATAGGTGCCGGCGGTAACGCCAAACGCATTTTTCACGCCCAAAAGCGGATTACCTATCGCGATATCGGCGCCCGCATCGGTCGACGTGATGACGATTGCACCCTGCGGGCTTAGCACCGCGTCGACACCAACGTCCGCCGTGTTTATTGCTTTGACCAGACTGTCTGCATTAGCGCAGGCGTTAATAGTCTGGCCGTTGATTATGATCCCACGGGTAAAATCAAGTTTGGCTGCTGCCACCTCAATCTGATTCGATGCGGTGGCTGTTACATTTGACTGCGCGGATGCACCATTGATCCAGGCCGCGACATCACTCGCCTGCATCCCGCCAGCGGGTACTGGTAGCGCGAGTAGCGCCACGCCGTTGACACTTAAAGCATCACCCGGAATAGTAGAAGTAATATTTCCTACCGCAGTTCCGTCGATTCTCGCGGGTAGTGGCGTATTGCCAATAATTTTCTGGGTCGCGGAGTCATAAACGGGCGAACTACCTGGCAGCGCGCGCGCGCCGTAAAACACGTCAAGACCGCGGTAACCCTGAGCACCGGAATGATTCAGGTAATCATCCGAATACGTGGCACCCGGCGTGAAACCGTTTGGCGCCGTGATCAGATTATTCGCATCACCCGACGCCAACGATTTGCCAATCAACTGACGGCCGTCCTTCGTAAACACCTGAATGTTCTGACCAGCAGACGTAACGCCATCCAGATATAAGGAAATATCGCTGTAACCAGCCGGTATCGTTGCCAGCCTGGTGAAACCTGCAGTCACGAACGGCACACCGGCGGAAGGATGCGGGTTATTGACGATCACTGAATCAATCTTTGCCGGTGCGGTTTTTACAACCGGCAAGGCTTGGAGCGCAATGCTCGCCACCGCACCGCTGGTATTCCCCAAGCCCCGATTCACCCGGAACAGCGCCGCCGCCGCAATCTTGCGCGGATCGCTTTCCACCAGCTGAATGCTGGCCGCGGGATGCCGGTCGGCATGCAGCATGACGGTTTCACCGTCCTGCCCGCTGCGGCTGATCGCCAGCTCCGTGCCGTTGATGGTTATCTTATTTGCGCCTCTGGCGGTGTCGCCAGTGATCGTGTCTGTAGCAATCCACTGCTTTTTCTTGTCGTCATAGCTCAGTTGCAGATCATGGAAGGCGAACGCCGCTTGATCGACGATCCTGGCCGACACCTGTACCTCGCTCGGCGACGTCGGCGCATCCACCCGAAATATCGGCTGCAGTGCGAACAAATCACCACCGGTATTGCCGTTGAGATCAACACCTTCCCGGTTAATCTGGTTAACCGAATTGACAAAGGTCGCAGCCACCGAATCCAGCTGACTTTGCGCCGGCTCAAGCGCCTGCTGCCGAAAACTGATCAGCCCGCCGATGCCGCCGCTGGTCAAACCCGGAATGCTGGTCGGCTTGCCGTAGGGATCCAGCACAATGTCGACCTTGCCCGCCGCCGCATCGCTAAACGAAGCACCGAGGCTACGCGACACACCGCCTTCGACCACCAGCCCGCTGCCACCGCCATTACCAATGCCCACATCGACTTCGCCGTTGGTGCGGGTCGTGACATGAATACCAGCCAGCTTTGACATGTCGCGCAACAGGCTGTCGCGCTGATCGAGCAGCTCCGGCGGCTGCGCGTCGACAGTCGGGTTTTTAAGCAACTGGGTGTTCACATAAGCCAGTTGCTGTGAGAGCGTGTTGAGCTTGGCGATATCCGCCTGGATCTCGCCTTTCGAATCGTCGTCTATGGTGGTGAGTTGGCTGCTCAACTCACGCAAGCGATTCGCAACACCCCCGGCATCGCGCAGAAACTGTCCGCGCAAATCGATGGATGCAGGATCTCCGGACAACGCCTGTGCGGATGCGAAAAACTGGTCAAGCGCCGAGGCAAACCCCACACTCTCACTGCCCATGACATCCACAATGCGGTTTGCATACTGCACGAGCGGACCCTGGGTATTCAGTCCGCTGTAAGCATTGCGCAGCGTGCCCTCGACAAACTGGTCGTATTGCCGTTTGACGCCGGCGATCTGCACGCCGGTTCCAACATTGATCGGCCCGATCGCCTGCGGCGCGCCGGCGGCTAGATCAACCTCCTGCCGCGAATAGCCGACCGTCGTGAGGTTCGCAATATTGTTGCTGACGGTTCCCAGCGCACGTTGATACGCCGCAACCGCACTGCCGCCAATGGAAAGAAGGTCACTCATGATTAATCAAGAATTAATCCCGAAATCTGCGTTAGGGCGCACGGTTAAACTTAAATTCACGTTGCAAATCAAAACCGGTATTTTTCGGCCGGCCGATCTCGAGTGCAGGCTGCGGACCGGGCAGCGCATAGCCGCTATTTTTCTTTTTCGTCAGCGAAAAACTGGCCGCATCCGTCGCCGCCTTTTCACGCAACGCCAACTGGTCGGCTGCCGGCACTTGCGTCTGCGTCTGTGCAAACTGTTTTTCGATCATCGTTGCAATGCCCAACGAACCGCGCCGCGCCATTTGCAAAGACAACTCATGATCGTGCATCGACTGATAGGTATCCAGGGTCTGCGAACCCATTAAATCGCTCTTGAAACTCGCATCACGCATCGACTTCAGCATCATCTGCACGAACATCGCCTCGAACTGCTGGGCGGCCTCATGAGTGCCGGCGTCCGTCTTGCGTTGCGCTTCACCGCGCAAACGCGCCAACCCCGCGAAATCGAGATAGGAACTGGTAACGGGCGTGGTGGCATCGTTGGCCATTTAGATCACCACCAACTCGGCGCGCAAGCTGCCTGAGCGTTTGAGCGCTTCGAGAATCGCCACCAATGCCGACGGCGTTGCACCGACCTGGTTTACCGCATCGACAATTTCACGCAAATCAACGCCGGCCTTGAACACCACCATCGGATTCTTTGACTCGGATACCGAGATGTCAGCATTTTGTACCGCCATG
>CANJHY010000029.1:0-34193 GCA_947474275.1 Betaproteobacteria bacterium | reverse complement strand
TCGTCGAACGAGACTTCGTACTACGGGCCAGTCAGGAATCCGTGGAACGCGGCCGCTGTGCCCGGCGGCAGTTCGGGCGGTTCGGCGGCAGCGGTCGCCGCGCGCCTGGTGCCGGCGGCAACGGGAACCGACACCGGCGGTTCAATCCGTCAGCCGGCGGCGCTGTCCGGAGTCTGCGGCCTTAAACCCACCTACGGCGTGGTATCGCGCTACGGCATGATCGCGTTCGCGTCCAGCCTCGATCAGGCCGGGCCGCTCGCGAAAACCGCCGAAGACCTCGCGTTGATGATGAACGTGATGGCGGGTTACGACGCACGCGACTCGACGAGCCTGCAGCGCGAGCAAGAGGATTACACGCGCGACCTCGCCAAGCCGGTGCGCGGCATGCGCATTGGCCTGCCGGCGGAGTTCTTCGCCGCCGGCATGGCGCCGGACGTCGCCCGCGCAGTCGAGCAGGCAATTGCGGAGTTCAAAAAGCTCGGTTGCGAAACGGTCGAAGTGTCATTGCCCAACATGAAACTCTCGGTGCCCGTGTACTACGTGCTGGCGCCGGCGGAAGCATCGTCCAACCTGTCGCGGTTCGACGGCGTGCGTTACGGTTATCGCGCGCCGGAGTACACCGATCTGGCGGACATGTACGGCAAGACGCGCGCGCAGGGTTTCGGCGCCGAAGTAAAGCGTCGCATCCTGATCGGCACCTATGTGCTGTCGCACGGCTACTACGATGCGTACTACATCAAGGCGCAGAAACTGCGCCGCCTGATCGCGCAGGATTTCGTCGAAGCTTTCAAAAAATGCGACGTCATCATGGGCCCAACTGCGCCGACGACCGCGTTCAAGCTCGGCGAAAAAGCCGGCGACCCGGTGCAGATGTATCTGTCGGACATTTACACCATCGCGGTCAATCTCGCGGGTTTGCCCGGCATGTCGATTCCCGCGGGCTTCGGTGACAAAAATCTGCCGGTTGGCTTACAGATCATCGGCAATTATTTCGGCGAAGCGAAAATGCTCAACGCTGCGCACCAGTACCAGCAGGCAACCGACTGGCATATGCGCATGCCGCCGGGAATTGAGGCAAAATCTTGAACCGCCAAGGACGCAAAGGAAAATCAAAGGACACACGATACGGCAAGCGAAAGCCTAGCTTTATTTTCGCCTTCCGCTTTTCTGCCTTTCCTTCGCGTCCTTTGCGTCCTTAGCGGTGAAGAAATAAGGTTGAGGCCATGAAGTGGGAAATAGTCATTGGGCTTGAAACGCATGCGCAGCTGTCGACGCGCTCCAAGATATTTTCGGGCAGTTCCACCGCATTCGGCGCGAGTCCGAATTCGCAGGCGAGCGCGGTCGATATCGCGCTGCCCGGCGTGTTGCCGGTATTGAACAAGGGCGCGGTTGAGCGCGCGATCCGTTTCGGGCTGGCCGTGAACGGCAAGATAAACCGTCGCTCGGTATTCGCCCGCAAGAATTATTTTTATCCCGACTTGCCCAAGGGCTACCAGATCAGCCAGTACGAATTGCCCATAGTCGAAGGCGGTACGCTCGATATCGTGGTGGGCGAGCAGCCGAAGACGGTGCGGCTCACGCGTGCGCATCTCGAAGAGGACGCGGGCAAATCATTGCACGAAGATTTCCAGGGCAAGAGCGGTATCGATTTGAACCGCGCCGGTACACCGCTGCTCGAAATCGTGACCGAGCCCGACATGCGCAGCGCAGAGGAAGCGGTCGCTTACGCCAAAACGCTGCACACGCTGGTGCGCTGGATCGGCATCTGCGACGGCAATATGCAGGAAGGCTCGTTCCGCTGCGACGCCAACGTATCAGTGCGGCCGGCAGGTTCGGACAAGCTCGGCACACGCTGCGAAATCAAGAACCTGAATTCCTTCCGCTTCATGGAGCAGGCGATCAAATTCGAGGTGCGCCGCCAGATCGAAATCATCGAAGATGGCGGCACCATCCGGCAGGAAACCCGGCTTTACGATCCGGACCGCGACGAGACGCGCACGATGCGCTCGAAGGAAGACGCGATGGACTATCGCTATTTTCCCGACCCCGATCTTCTCCCGCTCGAAGTCGGACAGAATTGGATGGACGAGGTTGCGCAATCGATGCCTGAATTGCCGGCCGCAAAGTACCGCAAGCTCACGGCCGAATTCGGTCTCGCGCCGGCGACCGCGGCGGTGATTACCGGCAGCATCGATATGGCGCAGTTTTTCGAAGCCACGGCAAAAGGCGCAGGTGCAGAGGTTATCAGACAGAGCGCCAACTGGATTGCCGGCGCGTTGAATGCGAGCCTGAATCACGATGGTATAGCCATCGCCCAAAGCCGGATTACTTCGCAACAATTGCGCGCGCTCGTCGAGCGTATTGCCGACGGCACGATTTCCGGCAAGATCGCCAAGGACGTATTCGATGCGATGTGGAAAGGTGAAGCGGCGGGGGATAACGCGGCCGACGCGATCATCGAAAAGCGCGGCCTGAAGCAAATTTCCGATTCGGGCGCGATCGAAAAAATCATCGACGAGGTCCTCGCCGCCAACGCGCAGCAGGTCGCGGATTACAAAAGCGGCAAGGAAAAAGCCTTCAATTCGCTGGTGGGCCAGGTCATGAAGGCGTCAAAAGGCAAGGCCAATCCGGCGCAGGTCAATGCGCTGCTGAAGCAAAAGCTCGGCGGAAACTAGCCGGGCCAGACTTACTTCTTGGCAGCTGCCGTGCTGGGCGCAGGGGCCGCCGGCGCGGGTTTCGTGGCAGTCGCCGGAGCGGCCGGCGCCGCTGCAGCCGCAGGGGCTGCATCGGTGGTACCGGTTAATTCCATAAACCGTTTTTTCATGTCGTCATATTGTTGATTCAGGTCCGCGATTTCCTTGCGCTTCTGCGCGATTTGCGCCTGGATCTTTGTTTTGCCCGCTTCGGCGCGGTCGTATTCTTCCTGGATCGCCGCCGGCACCGGTTTGTTTTCCTTCTTGAGTTGCTCGATGCGGCTGCGTGAATCCGCCTGGCGGTCGTTCGCGTTTTTCAGGTTCGTCTGCTGAGCCTCGATATTCGACGCGATCAGCTGGATATCGCGATTGCGCTTGAGATCGATTTCCTTGACCGTGGTAAACGTGTCGAGCAGCGCTTTGTCCTTGCGCTTCTGTTCGGCCGCAATCTGATTGGCTGCCGTTTTGCGTTCCGCCTCCGCCGCCAGCTCTTTTTGCTGGGCCGGCGTCAACGGCGGATCGGACTGTTTGACGGTCACGCCGCGCTTGTTGAGTTCCTTGGAAGCGCCGTCCTGGTACTCGGGCGGGACTTTGTCGCCGCAGCCGACGGTCTTGCCGGCTTTGTCTTTCCAGCACACGATTTTTCCGCTGGGCGCATCGGCAGCCTGCGCAGTGCCGACTGCGAGCAACAGGGCAACCAGGGAAACCGCTGGTAAATTATGCATGTGCCGTTACTCCGTATTGTGCGCGGTATTTGTTTACCGCGGTAAGGTTGGCGGACATCCCGCTGTCCGTCTGCAAATAAGCCACCAGGTCGTCCAGCCGGGCGATGCTGATCACCGGCATTCCATATAAACGCTCGACTTCCTGCGCGGCTGACAGCTCGCCGGAGCCGCGTTCCATGCGATCGAGCGCGATGGCGACCCCGCACGGCACGGCCTGCGCCGCCTTGATGATTTCGACCGACTGGCGCACCGAGGTGCCGGCGGAAATCACGTCGTCTATGATCAGCACGCGGCCCGCCAGCGGCGCGCCGACCACCATGCCGCCTTCGCCGTGGTCTTTTTCTTCCTTGCGGTTAAAACTGTAGCGCACGTTGCGTCCCGTGTCGGCCAGCGCCATGGCCACTGCCGCTACCAGCGGAATGCCCTTGTAGGCGGGGCCGAACAGCATGTCGAATTCGACGCGGGCAGCGAGTATGGCTTTCGCGTAAAATTGCGCGAGCTGTTTCAGCGACTGGCCATCGTAAAACAATCCGGCATTGAAAAAGTAAGGCGACAAGCGGCCCGCCTTGGTTTTGAATTCACCAAAATAAAGCACCTTTTGCCCCACCACGAACCGGATGAAGTCTTGTCTGAAATTGTCCGGCATGAAAAATCCTGCGAGCACCCTACATTAACGTTTCATAAACATTATGTTACGCGTAATCACTGCGAATCTCAACGGTATCCGCTCGGCGACTTCCAAAGGTTTTTTGCGCTGGCTCGCGCGCCAGAAGGCTGACATCGTCTGCGTGCAGGAGCTGAAAGCACAGGCTGCGGACATGACGGCGGAAATGCTCGCTCCGCACGGTTTTCACGGCCATTTCCACTACGCCGAGAAAAAAGGCTATAGCGGCGTCGGTCTTTATTCGAAAGTGAAACCCGACCGCGTGAGCGAGGGCATAGGCGTGCGCGAGTTCGACGCGGAAGGCCGCTACGTGCGCGCCGATTTCGGCAAGCTCTCGGTAATTTCTCTTTATCTGCCGTCGGGTTCGGCCGGCGAGCACCGCCAGCAGTCGAAGTTCCGCTTCATGGCGGAGTTTTATCCGCATATGACGCGTCTCATGAAGGAAGGGCGTGAAATCATCCTGTGCGGCGACTGGAACATCGCACACAAGGAAATCGATCTCAAGAACTGGCGCGGCAACCGCAAGAACTCGGGTTTTTTGCCCGAGGAGCGCGAGTGGCTGACTAAAATATATGACGAACTGAAATATGTCGACGTGTTTCGCTGCATTGACCAGCGCGAGGAACAATATACGTGGTGGTCGAACCGCGGCCAGGCGTGGGCAAAAAATGTCGGATGGCGCATCGACTACCAGGTCGCGACCCCCGTCATCGCCGCGTGCGCGAAAAAAGTGAAAATCTACAAAGACGAGCGCTACTCCGATCACGCGCCCCTGATCATCGATTACGACTACAAGCTCTGAGGTCTCTATGAGTTTCCGTCCCGCCGCTGCAATCGGCATGCCGCTTGCCGAAGTAGATACGCCCTGCCTGATGCTCGAACTCGATGAGTTCGAGCGCAATTTGAAGCGCCTGCCGGATTCGTTGCACGGCAGGAGCATACGCTTGCGGCCGCACGCGAAAAGTCACAAGTGCCCGGAAATCGCGTTGCGGCAGATCGCGCTCGGCGCGGCCGGCGTCTGCGTGCAGAAAGTCAGCGAAGCCGAGGCGCTCATCGCCGGTGGCGTCAAGGACATTCTGATCGCGAACGAAGTCGTTGGCGCGGCTAAAGTCAAATTGCTCGCAGAGCTTAACAAGCGCGCGCATGTCGCGGTGTGTGCCGACGATGCGGGTAACGTCACGACACTCGACGCCGCGGCGCGGGCGGCGGGCGTCAAGCTCGATGTGCTGGTCGAAGTCGACGTCGGCGCCGGCCGCTGCGGCGTGCAGCCCGGCGCGCCGGCCGTCGCACTTGCGCAACAAATTACCGCCAGCGGCAATCTGCGGTTCGCCGGATTGCAGGCGTACCAAGGGTCGGCACAGCACATCCGCAAAGTCGATGAGCGGCGCGATGCAATCTCGCGCGCGGTCGGGCACGTGCGCGCGACGACCCGCCTGTTGGGCGAAGCGGGGATTGCCTGCGATTACGTGACGGGCGCCGGCACCGGCAGTTATATGTTCGAGGCGGCGAGCAGTGTTTATCACGAGCTGCAGGCAGGCTCGTACATATTCATGGATGCCGATTACGCGAAGAACGAATGGACCGAAAGCGGCATCCCGCAGTTCGAGCACAGCCTGTTCGTGTGGACGACGGTGATGAGCGCGCCCGCGCCGGAGCGCGTGGTCGTCGATGCCGGCCTCAAGGCGTCGAGCATCGACTCAGGCATGCCGCGCGTCGCCGATTATGCGGACGTCGATTACGTGAAAGCGTCGGACGAACACGGCGTGCTGCAGAGCAGGGGGGCGACGCGCTTCAAGGTCGGCGACAAGCTGAAACTCATACCCGGACATTGCGACCCGACGGTCAATCTTTACGACTGGTTCGTGTGCATGCGCAACGGCCGCGTCGAGGCGCTATGGCCGATCACCGCGCGCGGGGCGTTGCTTTAACAGGTCGGGCACTCAACCGTCCGGCGTGCCCGGCGCTCAGAACGGATTGATCGTCTTTTTCCTGGTGTAGTGCATATAGCCAACGCTCGCACCGGCGCGCAGGCCGACGCCCAGGCGCATGGGCGCGAGCACGATCTTGTCGCGCTTCTGATAATTGATGCCGGCCCCGCCCACGTTGTAAAGGCTGCCGTCCACTGCCGGGAAGCGCATGAAGATTTTTTCGGTGTTGGGCAGGTGGTAAACCAGTATGAAAACTTTGGAGGCATTGCCGCCCACGTCAAAACCGATGGACGGGCCGTGCCAGAATATTTTTTTGGTCGCGCCGGACTTCATTTGCAGCATGCCTTCGCCGTAGCGCAGGCCTTAATCAAGCTAAAACCCAATGTATCATGATAATCTGCGTCGTCTTACCCGCTGCAGGTTGCGCGCGCCAGGCGATGAGTCCCTGCTGATTGCCCTGCAGTTCTCCGGATACTGATATGAAATGGCTTAAACGCAGCTTGATCGCGCTGGGAGTGCTGCTCGCAGTTGCGGCGGCCGTGCCGTTGTTCGTTACGCTGGACGATTATATTCCGCGCATTGAAAAAGAAGCTTCGGCCAGGCTGAAGGAGCCGGTAATGATCAGGAGCATCAGGTTCGGCATGCTGCCGCTGCCGCATCTGACCATCGACGGCATCACGGTCGGCAAGACCGAAGACATCAAGCTCGGTAAAGTCACTGTGACGCCTGCGTTGTTTTCGCTCTTCGCGGCCACGAAAATCATCAAGTCCATCGAACTCAAGTCGCTGGTGTTGACGCAGAAGGCGATCGACAAAATCCCCGCATGGAGCAAGGTGGACGGTGAAAAAACGCCCGGGCAACCGCCGCTCGCCAGAATCGAAAGCATCCGTCTCGATGACGTGCTGGTCAAATTCGACAAGTCGAGTTTTGGTCCGTTCGACGCGCGGGTGAACCTCGACAGCAAGGGCGAACCGGTCGACGCGTTGTTTACCACGCAGGACGGCAAACTCAAGGCGTCGGTCAAGCCCGACAAGTCGAATTACCTGATCGACGTCGCGGCGAAATCCTGGAAGTCGCCGGTCGGACCGGTGATCGAATTCGACGAGCTCATCATTAAAGGCGTTGCAACGCTCACCAACGCAGATTTCAGCCATATTTCTGCCAAGCTGTACGGCGGCACAGTGAACGGCAAGGCGACCGCGGTGTGGCAGAAAGGTCTGCAGGTCAAGGGCAACTTCGACATCAATCAGGTTGAACTCAAATCCCTGGTGCCGCTGGTCTCGCCGGGCACCAACATGAGCGGAAGGCTCAACGCGAAGCCGGTGTTCTCAGCGGCGGCGGCCGATGCCGGTCAGATATTGAACGCGCTGCACCTGGAGACGCCTTTTGACGTGCAGAACGGCGTCCTGCACGGCGTCGATATCGTTAAGTCGGCGACCAGCCTGATCAAGAAGGATACCGGCGGCGGCGAGACCAAGTTCGATCAGCTGTCCGGCCATCTCGTCAGGGGCCGCGGTGCGCATCAATTTACGCAGCTCAAGATCTCTTCGGGAGCGCTGGCTGCGGATGGCAACGTGAATATTTCGCCCAAGCAGGAGTTGTCAGGACGCGTAAACGCACAGGTCAAAGCGCTGGGCACCAGCACAGGGATTCCACTCAACGTCGCGGGCACGGTCCATTCGCCCTTGCTTTATCCAACGACAGCGGCGATGGCCGGCGCGGCAATCGGTACCGTGCTGCTGCCGGGCGTTGGCACCGGGCTGGGCGCAAAAGCCGGTCAGGCTATCGGCAATCTGTTCGGCAAAAAAGAACCGGCAAAATAACAGGCGCAGTCTATGGCAGGTTTGCCGCGCTCCGCGGCGCGGGCTGGTCGCCATTCCACGGCGCCACTTTGGGCAGCAGCAGCATGCCGGGCACAGCCAGCAGCGTGCAAATGAAGAAAAAATTCAGCCAACCTGTCTGTTCGACCAGCACGCCGGTCACCGAGTTGATGACTACACGGGGCGCTGCGGCCAGGCTCGTGAACAACGCGAACTGAGTGGCGGTGTAAAGCGGGTGCGTTGCGCGGGCAATGTAGGCGACGAATGCGACGGTGCCCAGCCCGACGCCGAGAGCCTCGAAACTGATTGCGATCGCGAGCACAACGCGGTCTTGCGGAAACTGGGTCAGTAAAGCAAAGCCGAGTATCGACACCAGTTGCACCACGCCGAACAGCCACAGTGCGCGGTTGATGCCGAGTTTTATCATCCAGATGCCGCCGATCAGTCCGCCGATTACGCTCGGCCACAAGCCCGCGTGCTTGGCGATCAGGCCGATTTCGGTCTTGGTGAATCCCATGTCGAGATAAAACGGCGTCGCCAGCGCAGTGGCCATGCTGTCGCCCAATTTATAGAGCACCATGAATGCCAGCATCAGCAGCGCCGGGCGCAGGCCGGCGCGCGAGATAAATTCGCGGAACGGTTCGACTACCGCGTCGCGTAGCGAGCGCGGCAACGTGCCGGCGATTGCCGGTTCGTTCACGGTGAGCGTCATGACGATGCCCGGCAGCATGAAAAGCGCGGTGATGAAGAAAACGCTGCTCCACGGCAGGATGTCGGCGAGGATCAGCGACAGCGAACCCGGCACCAGGCCGGCGATACGGTACGCGTTGACGTGGATCGAGCTGCCGAGGCCAAGCTCGGTGTCGGAGAGAATCTCGCGCCGGTAAGCGTCCAGCACGATGTCCTGGGTCGCGCTGAAAAACGCGACGCCCATCGCCAGCAGCGCAATCGCCAACAAATCGAATTGCGGGTCGAGCGCGCCGAACACGGGCAATGCAATCAGCAGCGCGATTTGCGACGTGAGAATCCAGCCGCGCCGGCGGCCGAGCGCGGGCAGCGCGTAGCGGTCGAGCAGCGGCGACCACAAAAACTTCCAGTTGAACGGAAACTGCACCAGCGCGAACAAGCCGATGGCGCGCAGATCGACGTGCTCGGAGCGCAGCCATGCCGGTAACAGGGAAAGCAGGATATACAGCGGCAGGCCCGAACTGAAGCCGGTGAACACGCAGATCAGCATGCGCCGGTTGAAGAGCGCCTGGCGCCAGTCGCCGCGGGTGGAAGGTGGTTCGGCCACCCTAGGCGTGCTCGAAGCGGTACACCGCGAGGCTGCCGAGCAGGTTCGGCATTACCGTCACGGCGTTGCCGTGAGTCATCACGATGCGTTCGAGAATGCGCACGCCGTGCGTACCGCAAAAATTTTCGAAGTCGGTGGTCGTGCACAGATGGATGTTTGGCGTATCGAACCAGGCATACGGCAGGTTGTCTGATACCGGCATGTTGCCGAACATGACCTGCAGCCGGTTACGCCAGTAGCCGAAGTTCGGAAAGGTAACTATGCCCTGGCGGCCGACACGCAGCATTTCACGCACGACATTTTCGCTGCTGCGCACCGCCTGCAGCGTTTGCGAGAGGATCACGTAGTCGAAAGAATCGTCCGTGAACGAAGACAGTCCGCGTTCCATATCGCCCTGGATTACGTTAACGCCGTTTCTGGCGCATGCCAGCACGCCGTCGTCGTCGATCTCCACGCCATAGCCTATGGTGTCGCGCTGCTCGGCGAGAAAGCGCAACAGCGTGCCGTCGCCGCAACCAAGATCCAAAACACGGGCGCCGGATTTGATCCAGTTGGCGATCGCTGCAAAATCGGCGCGCTGCATCGCGTTGGTATTCATGCGGTCAACCCCGCAGCGATGCGCTCGAAGTAAGCGGCAACCAGACGGTGGTAGCGTGCATCGTCGAGCAGGAAAGCATCGTGGCCGTGGGGCGCTTCGATCTCGGCGTAAGTCACGTCGCGCCGGTTGTCGAGCAGCGCCTTGATGATTTCGCGCGAGCGCTCGGGCGAAAAACGCCAGTCGGTGGTAAACGAGACCACCAGAAAGCTTGCCGTCGCGGGCTCCAGCGCAAGGCTCAGGTTGCCGCCATGCGCCGCGGCCGGGTCGAAGTAGTCGAGCGCCTTGGTGATGCGCAGATAGGTATTGGCATCGAAATAGTCCGAAAATTTATCGGCTTGGTGGCGCAGGTAGGACTCGATTTCGAATTCGACGCCGAACGAGTAATTGAGCTTGCCGTGGCGCAGCTGGCGCCCAAACTTGCTGGCCATCTCGTCGTCCGACAGGTAAGTGATGTGGCCGACCATGCGCGCGACCCGCAAGCCGCGGGTCGGCCGCGTGTTGTGCTCGTAATAGTGCCCGCCGTGAAAATCGGGATCGGTGATGATGGCCTGGCGCGCGACTTCGTTGAACGCAATATTCTGCGCCGACAAATTCGGCGCGCACGCGATTACCAGCGCATGACCGAGGCGTTCGGGATATTGAATGGTCCATGACAGCGCCTGCATCGCGCCGAGGCTGCCGCCCAAGACCGCGGCAAAGCGCCGGATGCCGAGTTGATCGGCGAGCCGCGCCTGGGTGGTGACCCAGTCTTCCACCGTGACCAGCGGAAAATCCGCGCCCCATGGTTTGCCCGTTGCCGGATTGGGCGACGACGGGCCGGTGGAACCAAAGCAGCCGCCGAGATTGTTGACGCCGATCACGCAAAAGCGATTGGTGTCGAGCGGCTTGCCGGGGCCAATCAGGTTGTCCCACCAGCCGACGTTCTTCGGATCGTCGGCGTAGTAGCCGGCCACGTGATGCGAAGCGTTCAACGCATGACAAACCAGCACTGCGTTCGATTTGTCGGCATTGAGCGTGCCGTACGTTTCAAACGCAAGTTCATAGCCGGCGAGCGTCGCGCCGCTCGCGAGCACGAGCGGCGCGGTAAATTTCGCAAGGCGCGGAGTGACCGCCCCGACCGAATGTGGATCTGCCGTGTTGTCCATAAACGAAAAAACCCGGTTCGCTTGCGCTAGTCCCGGGTTGTCCTTCTCTTTAGCCGGATTTATTAGGCGCCCGCAAGCTGAACTCAAATCGGCGCACGAAAACTGTCATAACCTTACAGCCTCACGGCTGGAGTTGTCAAATAAGCGTTAAGCAGGCAGCCCGCCTTGAGGTGCTGGCGTCGCAGGGCTTATGCGTTCAGGCGCGCCAGCATCGCGCGGAGCTTGTCCGGGTCGTCCGCGCGCAGCATCTTGCCGACCTGGGGCACGATGTCGCGCAGCCTGGTTCTCAACACCTGCTGCTTGACTTCGAGCAGGCGCGCCGGATGCATCGACAATTGGCGCAGTCCAAAACCGAGCAGGAGGCGCGTCAGCTGTACGTCGCCCGCCATCTCGCCGCACAGGGCGATTGGCTTGCCGGCCTTGTTGCAGGCTTTGATGATGTGCGCGACGAGGTTCAGCACTGCCGGATGCAGCGGATCGTAGAGGTGGGAGACGGTATCATCGGTGCGGTCGATCGCCAGCGTGTACTGGATAAGGTCGTTGGTGCCGATCGACAGGAAGTCGAGTTTGTTGATGAACGTGTTGATCGCCAGCGCCGCCGCCGGGATCTCGATCATGCCGCCGACCTCGATTTTTTGATCGAACGGAATGAACTTGTCTTTGAGCATCTGCTTGGCCTGCGCGATGTGGCCCAGCGTTTGCGCGATTTCCGGCGCGCTCATCAGCATCGGGATGAGGATCTTCAGCTTGCCGTAATGCGAGGCGCGCAGCAGCGCGCGCAGTTGCGCCAGAAACATTTGCGGTTCGGTCAGCGAAAGCCTGATCGCGCGCAGGCCCAGCGCCGGATTGGTGCCCGTCGATACGGAGCCGTTGATCTGCTTGTCGGCACCGAGGTCGTAGGTGCGGATGGTGACGGGCAGGCCCTCCATTTCGCGCACCACGCGCCGGTAGGCCTCGAACTGCTCGTCCTCGTCGGGCAGGTTGTCGCGGTTCAGGAACAGGAACTCGGTGCGAAAGAGACCGACGCCGGTCGCCCCGTTTTCGCGCACGTCCGCGATGTCGTCCGGCAGCTCGATGTTGGCCTGCAGCTCGATTTCGATCTCGTCGAGAGTGGCCGCGCGGGTGTCGCGCAGGCGTTTGAGCTTTTGCCGTTCGAGCTCCCATTGATGTTGCCGCAGCTTGTATTCGGCCAGCGCCTGCGGATCGGGATCGACGATAACCACGCCCTGCGTGCCGTCGACGATCATCAGTTCGTTTTCGCGGATCAGCTGGCGCGCGTGGTGCAACGCGACGATCGACGGGATGTTGAGGCTGCGGGCGACGATCGCGGTGTGCGATGTGGTGCCACCCAGATCGGTGATGAAGCTCGCGAACTGGTGCTGTTTGAACTGGATCACGTCTGCCGGCGACAGGTCGTGCGCGACCAGGATCAGGTTTTGTTCGTCGCCCGCGCGCTCCGGTGGCGTGTAGCCGGGTTGGCCGAACAGTACTTTCATCAGGCGTTCGACGACCTGGATGACGTCGGCTTTGCGCTCGCGCAGATAGCCGTCTTCGATCTGGTCGAACTGGTCGAGCAGCGCGTCGAGCTGCACTTTCAGCGCCCATTCGGCATTGCACTGTTCGGCTGCGATGATTTCGCGCGGCGCTTTCGACAGCGTCGTGTCGTTCAGTATCATCAGGTGCAGGTTGAGGAAGGCGTCGAACTCCTGCGGCGCATTGGCCGGAATCTGCGTGCGCAATTCCTCCAGTTCGGCGCGCACCGTCGTCAGGGCAGCGTCGAAGCGCGTCAATTCCTCGGCGATCTGGGCTTGCGGCACCACGTAATGCGCGACCTCGAGCCGGGCATGGGACACCAGGTGCGCGTGTCCGATGGCGATGCCGCCGGATACCGGAATGCCGTGCAGGGTAAAGCTCATTGCGCTGGCGCGGGAGAGACGTGAGGCGTGAGGCGTGAGGCGGCCCAGGGCCTTAATGCTGTCAGGTTTTTCACGCCTTTCACCTCTCTCCTCCCTCCTCTCGGAGTTATTCGCCTTCTCCAAAATAATCGGCAATCAGCCTGGTCAATGCCGTCATCGCGGCCTCTTCATCCGGACCATCGGTCTCGATATTGATGGTGGTGCCTTTGGCCGCGGCCAGCATCATGACGCCCATGATGCTTTTGGCGTTGACGCGCCGGCCGTTGCGCGCGACCCAGATCTCGCTCGCGAACTGGCCTGCCAGCTGCGTGAGCTTGGCCGACGCGCGCGCGTGCAGGCCCAGCTTGTTGATGATTTCAGCTTCCCGTTGCAGCATTGTGAAGCTTGAACACGGGCACGCGGGTCACGCCTTCGCAGCCGCCGCTGATGGCTTTGGTGACGATGGTTTGCAGGTCGCGGTCGCGGTAGGTAAGCACGCGGATCAGCATCGGCAGGTTCACACCCGCCACCGCTTCGATCTTGCCAGGCACGACCAGCTTGGAGGCAAGATTGCTCGGCGTGCCGCCGTACATATCGGAAAGTATCAGCACGCCGCTGCTTTCGTTGAGTTCCTTCACCAGCGCGCGCGCCTGCGGCAGCAGCAGCGCGGGATCGTCCTGCGCGGTGACGCCGAGTTGCTTCAGGCGCGGCGGCCGCTTGTTGAGGACGTGGCTTGCGCAGTGAATCAGGCTTTCGCCCAGCGTGCCGTGGGTGATGATGAGTATGCCTATCATGCAGGGGCGGGGAGTGGTCGAATGACCAAAATTATACTACGTAGGCGCGCGCCGCCGTCCTGCGTTCAACGGCGTGTTCCACGGCGTCCAGCATCATGCCGGCCACGTTGAAACCGGTCTGCTCGGCGATTTCCTGAAAGCAGGTCGGGCTCGTCACATTGACTTCGGTCAGGTAGTCGCCGATCACGTCGAGCCCGACCAGCAACAGGCCCTGGGCCTGCAGCAGCGGACCGAGCGTCTCGGCGATTTCGCGGTCGCGCGGCGTCAGTTCGCGCGCAACACCGGTGCCGCCCGCGGCGAGGTTGCCGCGCGTCTCGCCTGGTTTCGGGATGCGCGCCAGTGCGTACGGCACGGGCTTGCCGCCAATCAGCAGCACGCGCTTGTCGCCGTCGACGATCGCCGGAATGTAGCGCTGCGCCATGATCGTGCGCTGCCCGTAGTGCGTGACGGTCTCGATGATTACGTTGAGATTGGGGTCGCTGGCCTGCACGCGGAATACCGAGGTGCCGCCCATGCCGTCCAGCGGCTTGAGAATGATATCGCCGTGCGCGGCGAGAAATTCATGGATCAGGTGCGCGTGCCGCGTGACCAGCGTCGGCGCGATGAACTGGGGGAAGCGCGCAATCGTCAGCTTCTCGTTGCAGTCGCGAATGGCGCGCGGATTGTTGAACACGAGCGCGCCCTGCTCCTGCGCAAGTTCCAGCAAATACGTGCTGTACACGTATTCCATGTCGAACGGCGGGTCCTTGCGCATCAGCACCGCGTCGAAATCCTTGAGCGGCGCGGCCTGCACCGGGTCAACGCGATACCACGCGTCAGGTTCGCCGGTAAGGTGCAGTCGTTGCGCGTGGGCGGTGACAGCGCCGCTGTGCCAGACGACATCTTGCTGCTGCATCGCGTAGAGCTCGTGTTTGCGCGCGGCGGCTTCGCGCATCATCGCGAATGTCGAATCCTTGTATATCTTGAACTCGTCGAGCGGGTCGACAATGAATGCGATCTTCATGGACGCGGAATGGGCGGGATCAGCCCTCGACCGCGCGCACCGGGGCATTCGAGCGGGCCTCGAACGCCGGGTCGGTCTGCTCGAGTTCCAGGGCTGCTGCGACCAGCGCCAGCCGCGCGATAACGCCGTACGCATAGAAGCGGTTCGGCGGACAGTCCGGATCGTCAAGATCGGGCGAGTAGCACGGTTTTTCGAAAGCGAGCGGGGCGAACTGCATGCCCGGCGCGTTGAGGCTCTGGTCCTGGCCGCGGCTCGAATGCACGCGATAAAAGCCACCGACGACGAAATGATCGATCATGTAGACGACCGGCTCGGCGACCGCGGCGTTGACCGTTTCGAAACTGTAAACGCCCTCCTGCACCAGCACTTCGTGCACTTCGAGGCCTTCCTTGACCACCGCCATCTTGTTGCGCTGCTTGCGGTTGAGCCCGCGAACTTCGGACGGATCCTTGACGGTCATGATGCCCATGCCGTACGTGCCGGCGTCGGCTTTGACGATCACGAACGGCTCCTGCGTAATTCCGTATTCCTTGTACTTGGTGCGGATGTCGGTGAGAATCTCGGACACATAGCCTTCGAGGCATTCCTCGCCCTTACGCTCGTGGAAATTGATCTTGCCGCATTTCTCGAAATACGGGTTGATGAACCACGGATCGATCCCCAGCACCTTGGCGAATTCGGTCGCGACTTCCTTGTATACGCCGAAGTGGTTGGACTTGCGGCGCATGTACCAGCCGGCGTGCAAGGGCGGCAGCACGATCTGCTCGAGGTTCTTGAGGATTTCCGGCAGCCCGGCAGACAAATCGTTATTCAGCAGCACGACGCAGGGATCGAACCCGTCGATACTGAGCCGGTTGCCGTGGCGCTCGAGCGGTTCGAGGCGCAGTTTTTCGCCGTTCGGCAGTTCGATGTCGGCCGGCGCCGTAATTTCCGGCAGCAGGGTGCCGATGCGTACTATCATGCCGGCGTGGCGCAGGATTTTTTGCAGGGCGACGACGTTTTGCAGGTAAAACGTGTTGCGCGTGTGGTTTTCCGGTATCAGCAGCACGCCGCGCGCATCGGGGCAGATTTTTTCGACTGCCGCCATCGTGGCCTGAACGCACAGCGCATCGAATTCGGGATTGAGGTTGTTGAAGCCGCCGGGATACAGGTTGGTGTCGACGGGGGCCAGCTTGAAGCCGCTGTTGCGCAGATCCACCGATGCATAGAACGGCGTGGCGTGTTCTTGCCATTGGGTGCGAAACCAATGCTCGATCTCTGGCATGGACTTGAGGATGTTGCGCTCAAGATCGAGCAACGGGCCGGTGAGGGCCGTGGTGAGGTGCGGAACAGTGGACATAGCAGCTCGTAGCTTGGCCGGGCGGCTATTGTAGCAAACCCGCCTGCCGTGTCGCGCCGGCGCCGCCAACGCGCGATTGCCGTCGCTTGTCGGCGCGCCACCGCCGTTCGTCCGGACTAAGGCTTGCTGACGGGCGGCCGATGTTAGGCTGGACGCGAAACCGGGGAGACCGCACTGATGAATCCAATAATCGAACCTGCGCAGCACGCGGATATTCCGCAATTGGCGGCGCTGCTGGACGATTTGTTCGAAGTCGAACTCGACTTTACCGCGGACGCTTCGCGGCAGGTCAGGGGCTTCGAGCTGCTGGTAGCGGAAGCGGCCAGAAGCGACCGCCAAATCGTCGCTGTGGCGCGCGACGAGCGCGGTCAGCCCGTCGGCATGGCCAGCGGACAAATCGTGATATCGACGGCCGAGGGCGCACCCTCGGTGTGGGTCGAAGACGTAGTCGTGCACCCCGACCATCGCCGGCAGGGCATAGGCAAGCAATTGGTCGAATTCATGCTGGCATGGGCCAAGGCGCGCGGGGCGACGCGCATGCAGTTGGTGGCCGATCGCGAGAATGTGAGTGCAGATCTTTTCTATACGGCGCTTGGCTGGCAATCGACGCAGCTGACGGTGCGGCGCCGGGGCATCGGCTAATTTCGTCGCCTTGCGTAGTTCTGCAACAGGCAAAAAAATGGGCGCCCGCGGGCGCCCATTTGATTTGTTGCATGATTTCTTACATGTGATACGCGGACTCGCCGTGCTCGTTGATGTCGAGCCCTTCGCGTTCTACTTCTTCGGTAACGCGCAGTCCGACGATGATGTCGGCAATCTTGAACGCGATGAATGCCACCACCGCGGTCCAGACGATGACTACACCTACCGTCTGCGCCTGTACCCATAACTGATCGACGATGCTTCCGTAGCCTGGCTTCATTTCGAACCAGTTGTTGTAGAAGCCGGGTCCGCCTAACGCCGGCGAATTGAACACGCCGGTCAGCAACGCACCCATGATGCCGCCGACGGCATGCACGCCAAACACATCGAGGGCATCGTCCGCGCCGAGCATTTTCTTGAGGCCGGTGACTCCCCACAGGCAGATCAGGCCGGCTGCAGAGCCAATGACAAACGCGCCGGCGATGCCGACGTTTCCGGCAGCTGGCGTGATCGCAACCAGACCCGCAACCGCGCCCGAGGCAGCGCCCAGCATTGAAGGTTTGCCCTTGAAAATCCACTCGCCGAATATCCAGGTCAACACAGCGCAGGCGGTGGCGAGGAAAGTATTCATGAAGGCAAGCGCAGCTGAGCCGTTCGCTTCGTACGCGGAACCCGCGTTGAAGCCGAACCAGCCGAACCACAGCATGGCCGCGCCGATCATGGTCATGGTGAGGTTGTGTGGACTCATGGCTTCCTTGCCGTAGCCGATGCGTTTGCCCAGAACAAAGGCGCCGACCAGACCGGCAACACCGGCGTTGATATGCACCACGGTGCCACCCGCGAAGTCGAGCGCGCCCCACTGCCAGAGCAAGCCGGCTTTGGAATTCATCTGGTCGACCAAGTTGGCTGCGGTATACGCATCGGGGCCCATCCAGAACCACACCATGTGGGCGACAGGCAGGTAGCTGAACGTGAACCAGATCACCATGAAGATCAGCACAGCGGAGAACTTCATGCGCTCGACCACCGAACCGAGGATCAGGCAGCAGGTGATCGCGGCAAAGGTCGCCTGGAACGCTACGAATACAAGTTCGTAAAGCGGAGTGGCCTTGCTGAAGGTCGCCGCCATAGAGAACTCGCCTTTCGATGCATCGAAGGTACCGTTCAGAAACAGCCGGTCGAATCCGCCAAAAAATGCGTTACCTTCAGTGAACGCTACGCTGTAACCATAAATGCACCACAGTACTGTGATCAGCGAGAAAGTTACGAAAACCTGCATCAGAACCGATAGCATGTTCTTGCTGCGCACGAGTCCGCCGTAGAAGAGCGCCAGTGCCGGCACGCTCATCAGCAGCACGAATGCCGTACAGGTCAGCATCCACGCGGTGTCGCCTTTGTTGGGTGTCGGCGCGGGGGCTGCGACTGCGGCAGCCGCTGCCGCGGGCGCGGCTGCAGGAGCCGGTGCGGCGTCTTTTTTCTCCTCGGCCTTGGGCGCTTCAGCAGCAGGCTTTTCCGCCGCCTTGTCCTGCGCGACGACGGGCATTGCGGTGCCGAAGCTGAATGCGCCGACCAGCGCGAGCACGGTTAGTAGACGTTTCATTTTCTGGTTCTCCCTTATAGCGCGTCCGCGCCGGTCTCGCCGGTGCGTATGCGGTAAACCTGTTCGAGTTCGAACACGAAAATCTTGCCGTCGCCGATCTTGCCGGTGTTGGCGGATTTTTCGATCGCTTCTACTACCTGATCAAGCATTTCGCTTTTGATCGCGGCCTCGATTTTTACCTTGGGCAGGAAGTCCACCACGTACTCCGCGCCACGATACAGCTCGGTATGGCCTTTTTGCCGTCCGAAGCCTTTGACTTCCGTGACGGTGATGCCCTGCACGCCGATTGCGGACAGTGCCTCCCTCACTTCGTCAAGCTTGAACGGCTTGATGATTGCAGTGACTAGTTTCATTGTTATTCCCCGAGAAATGGGGCCGGCAATGCCGGCCCTGCGTTGCAGCTGTTAGAAAGTTTTTTGGACGAACACCGTGCCCGTGCTCTTGGCGAGATTGCTCGGGTAAGGGCCGGACGCGCAGCCGAGTCCGGATTGGGTATATGCGCCGTATCCGCAAACGTCCGCGCCGGCGGCCTTGCTCCAGAACGCGCCGACCGTGAAATCTTTGGGCAGCGCATAGCTCAGGCCGACTTTGTAATCCTTGTAGCTCGCGACGCTGTCGTTGCTGCGTGCGGCGCCGCCAACTGCTGCGTTGCGCGGATCGGTGCCGGTAAACTTTTGATAGCCGACGTGCAGGTTGACGGTGAGGCCGGTGTCGCCGATCGGCGGGTTGGCGTTCAGTTCAAAATAACCCGTGCCTTTAGAGTTCGTCACCGCAAACGTATGGTCGAGCATGCTGCGCGAATATTTGAACGTGACCCACTTCCAGCTCGGCGCGATGTACAGCTCAAACGTATCACCCTTCGGCACGCTGTTGGGTGCGGCAGCCAATTGCGCGGCCGGATTGATGTTGCCCGGGTACCAGTAGTAAAGACCGCCGACGTCGATCACGAAATCATGCGGCAGGCTCCACTTGTAGCCGCCGTAGAAATCCAGTTCCAGGCTGCCGCCTTCGCCATAGGTGCCGCTCACCGCGCCAGCCGCAGTGGTGGTGTTCTCCTTCAGCCAGCTGATGTTCGAACCCCAGGTGCCGAGGTAGAAGCCGGACTCGTGAGCAAAATCGAACCCGCCCTGCAACGCGGGTTTGCGCCCGGTTTGGGTCATTCCGCGGAATATGTATTGACTGAATATTCCGACGTTGCCCGTCAGCGTGTAGGCAGGCTTGGGTTCCGCCGGTTTCGCGTCGGCTGCCGGTGCTGCCTGCCCGAAGGCCAGGCCAGGCAGGGCGATTGCTGCAGCAAGCGCGCCGGCCTTAAGAGTTTTCTTGAACATGTTCATCCCTTTCGATTGTTAACAAATTTGTCGCATTACGGGGAGCGCTATCAGCATGTATCGTGCCAATATCTAAACTTTTGATTTTTTTGAATAAAGTAGCACAATTAATTCACGAAGCCGGAATTTACCGCACTGAGATGAGGCGTAACGTATAGTCGCGCACCAATTTGGGGCTTGCCACATTTTGCGACGCGGCATGGCGGGCGCGACGCATGGGTTTTGTTATTCTCCCGCGTCGCAGCGCCGGATTACGGGCCCGGCGCGGTGGTAAATTAAACGGCCGAATAATCGTTCAGTTCTTTGGAGTGCAGCGGTGCTCAAACAGCCATTCATTGATGAAGTCAGCGCCAAAGTCAGGGAGATCCTGGCCAACACCCCCGCGCGGGATATTGAAACGAATATGCGGGCGATGCTCGCGGCGATGTTCGCGCGGCTCGATCTGGTCACGCGGCATGAATTCGACGTGCAGACCGAACTGCTCGCGCGCACGCGTGAAAAACTCGCTGCCCTGGAAACCAGGCTGACCGAGTTGGACAAGAAGGGCACGAGCTGACGCAGGTAGTTTATGTGGCGCGGCCGCGCGTGTGCCCGGCTATGACTTAAGGCCTAAATACCTCTGTGGTTGCGCCGCGTTAAGCGCTTATCGCAACCATGAACCCGGGGTTTTGGCCGGTCGCCAATGTCGCTCGCCGTGCTGTACAGCCGCTCGCTTGCAGGAATGGACGCTCCGCTCGTGACGGTCGAGACTCATCTCGCCAACGGGCTGCCGAGTTTCACCATCGTCGGGCTGCCTGAAGCGGAAGTCAAAGAGGCGAAGGATCGCGTGCGCGCCGCGCTGCAGAACGCGCGCTTCGAATTTCCGGCGCGGCACATTACCGTCAATCTGGCGCCGGCCGACCTGCCGAAAGAAAGCGGGCGCTTCGATTTGCCGATTGCCCTGGGCATACTCGCGGCATCCGGCCAGGTGCCCGCAGGCGATCTCGCCGCGTATGAATTTGCGGGCGAGCTTGCGTTAACGGGGGAGCTGCGGCCGATACGCGGTACGCTGGCGATGATGTGCGGCGCGAGCCGGGATGGCCGCGCATTTGTGGTGCCGCACGAGAATGCGCCGGAAGCGGCCTTGGTCGAGGGGGCGAAAGTGTACGCTGCGCGCACCGTGCTCGAAGTGTGTGCGCATCTCGCGGGTCGAGAATTGTTGCCGCTATGCCGCGCGGCGCCGGTGGCGGCGCCGGATCCTGGCCCCGATCTCGCCGACGTCAAAGGTCAGGCACACGCCAAGCGCGCACTCGAAATTACCGCGGCGGGCGAGCATAGCCTGATCATGGTCGGGCCGCCGGGTGCCGGCAAGACGATGCTGGCGACCCGGCTCTCGGGCATCTTGCCGCCGATGACGCAGCAGGAAGCGCTTTGTTCGGCGGCGCTGCAATCGCTCGGCAGCGCCGGGTTCGACGTGCGCAACTGGCGGCGGCGCCCGTTTCGCGCGCCGCATCACACGGCTTCCGGCGTTGCTCTTGTCGGCGGCGGCAGCAATCCGCGGCCCGGCGAAATTTCGCTTGCCATGCATGGCGTGCTATTTCTCGACGAACTGCCCGAATTCAACCGCAACGTGCTCGAAGTATTGCGCCAGCCACTTGAATCGGGTCGCGTGACGGTATCGCGTGCCGCGCGGCAGGCGGAGTTCCCCGCGGAGTTTCAGCTCGTCGCGGCAATGAATCCTTGTCCGTGTGGATATCTCGGACACTACAGCGGCAAGTGCCGCTGCACGCCCGACCAGATTGCGCGCTATCGCAACAGGATATCCGGGCCGCTGGTCGATCGCATAGATGTGCAGATTGAAGTGCCCGCGGTGGCGGAAAACGATCTGGTGCGCACGGCTGGCGGTGAACCCAGCGACATCGTGCGCGCACGCGTGGAAGCCGCCTACGGTCGCCAGCACGAGCGCCAGGGCAAGCCGAATGCAAAATTATCGACGCGTGAAATCGACCGCATTTGCGTGCCTGATGCTGCCGGCGCGATGCTGCTCAAGCAGGCGATCAGCCGCCTTGGTTTGTCCGCGCGCGCCTATCATCGCGTGTTGAAGGTGGCGCGTACCATCGCCGATCTCGCCGGCGAGCAACCGATTGCCGGCGCGCATATCGCCGAAGCAATTCAGTTTCGGCGTTTCGACCGCGGCTGATCCGGCGCGCGCATCAAGCGCCGGGTCGCGCGTCTATAATCGACGCATGAATCCGTCGCAAATGCCGGTGTGCCCGTGTCGGGCATGACCGCGCAGCAACAAGCCGACCGCGCCACGCTCATTTTGGCCGCGATGCTGGCCGGCCTCGCCACGCTCGGTCCGTTCGCCATTGATACCTACATGCCGTCGTTTCCGGCGATGGCGCGTTCGCTCGACGCGACGACGCTGGAGATCCAGCAGACCCTGACGGCGTATTTGATTCCATTTTCCTTCATGATGTTGTTTCACGGCGCGCTGACGGATTCGTTCGGCCGGCGTCCGGTCATTCTGGCGGGGCTCGTGGTTTTTACCGTGGCATCGGTCGGCTGAGCGTTGGCGCAAAGCCTGCCGCAACTGCTGTTGTTCCGCGCGCTGCAGGGCATGTCGGCGGGCACCGGCATGGTGGCGGGGCGCGCGATGATAAGAGACGTTTATCCGGGCCACCAGGCGCAGCGCGTGATGGCCATGGTGACCATGATTTTCGGCTTGGCGCCGGCGATTGCGCCCATCATCGGCGGCTGGCTCGAAGTATGGTTCGGCTGGCGCGCGATTTTCGTGTTCCTCACTTTATTCGCTGCGCTGCTTTACGCGGGTTGCTACTACCGGCTGGCCGAATCGCTGCCGCCGTCAAAACGCCAGCCGTTCGCGGCACGGCCGCTGCTGATCAATTATTTCAAGCTGTTCGGCAGCGTGCGCTTCGGCCTGCTGTCTTCCGCCATCGCGCTG
This sequence comes from Betaproteobacteria bacterium, assembly GCA_947474275.1. Classification (GTDB taxonomy): domain Bacteria; phylum Pseudomonadota; class Gammaproteobacteria; order Burkholderiales; family SG8-41; genus PALSA-1004. Next base: position 11,781 of record CANJHY010000029.1, on the reverse strand, counting down.
AATTTCGCTGCGTTCTTTTTGTATATCGCGTCTGCGCCGTCCGTGATTTACGACCTGCTGGGCCTGGGCGAAAGCCAGTTTGCATGGCTGTTTGTGCCAGGCATTTCGGGGGTGATTTTCGGCGCATTCCTGTCCGGCCGCGTCGCCGGCAAGTTGTCCCCGCGGCGCACCGTCCTGTATGGCTATAGCATCATGCTGGGCGCCGCGTCGTTCAATCTCGCTTACAACCTGTTGTTTCCTCCGGCGTTGCCGTGGACGGTGCTGCCGGTGATGGTTTACGCGATCGGTATGTCCCTGACGATGCCCAGCGTCAGCTTGCTGCTGCTGGATTTGTTTCCGGACAACCGCGGGCTCGCCGCGTCTTTGCAGGGCGCGCAGCAGAGTTTTTTTTCGGGACTTGCGGCGGGATTGCTGTCGCCTCATATTTCCGGCACGGGGATCGGGCTCGCCGCCGGCATGGCGGCTTTGGTGGCGGGTGGATTGGCGTGCTGGTATGGCTATGTACGCATGACGAAAAAGGACTCCAGAGCATGAACGAAACCCTGAGCTGGACCGAGGAAAAACGCGCTGCGTACCTGTATCGCATAGTGGCCGCAAGCGAGGCCGGCACGCCGCGGCAAAAACTGTTTCTCGGATTGGCGCGCGAGGCCGAAGGCCAGGCGGATATATGGGAAAAGAAAGTGGTCGCGGCCGGCGGCGTGGTGCCGCCGTATTTGCCCGACGTTCGCTCGCGCGTGGTCGCCGGCTTGGTGCGGCGTCACGGCCCGCGCCGCCTGCGCACCGTGCTTGCCGCCATGAAAGTGCGCGGCATGTCGGTTTATACGAGCGGTGGCGGCCAGATTCTTTCGCATCAACTCGACGATGTCGGCCTGCACAGCGCGCTGTCGGGTGGCGGCAATCTGCGCGCGGCAGTGTTTGGCGTCAACGACGGACTTATTTCCAACGCCAGCCTGATCCTGGGTGTCGCCGGCGCGAACGCAAGCAGCGCGACGATACTGTTGACCGGTGCCGCGGGTTTGATCGCGGGCGCGTTTTCGATGGCGGCCGGCGAATATGTGTCGGTACGCTCGCAGCGCGAGATGTACGAATACCAGATCGGACTCGAGCGCGATGAACTGGCGGAATATCCCGCGGAAGAAGCGCAGGAGCTGGCATTGATTTACGAAGCGCGCGGAGTGGCGAGGGAAGATGCGTTGCGCATGGCGACGCAGATCATCGCCGACCCGGAGCGCGCGCTCGACACGCTGGCCCGTGAAGAACTCGGCTTGAATCCCGAAGACCTGGGTTCGCCGTGGGGCGCGGCATTGTCTTCTCTCGCCTCGTTTGCCGTTGGCGGCTCGATTCCGCTGCTGCCGTTCCTTGTCGGTGCCGGTAGCAAGGCTTTGCCGGCGGTGATTGTGCTGACGGCAGTTGCGCTATTTGCCGTGGGCGCAACGCTGTCGCTGTTCACGGGGCGCAGCGCCTGGAAGAGCGGCGCGCGCATGCTGGCGATCGGCGCCGCCGCGGGTGGCGTGACTTACTGTATCGGGAGCTTGCTGGGCGTCAGCATGGCGTGACGCGGGGATTCAGAAAAACGCGGCACGCGGTTGATTGCTGAATCCTGAATCCTGCTCTTAACACTGTTCCCACGGCAGGCCGTCGAACCGCCAGCCGGTTTTCGCGCCGCGATGATGTTTATCGTCGAGTTCGCCTTCGAAACCGTGCAGCACGTTGTAGATCTTGGTAAAGCCGGCTTCCTCGAGCGCGCGGCCGGCGTCCAGCGAGCGGTTGCCGCTGCGGCAGATCAGGACCACCGGGCGGTTGACGCTGGTGGCTTTTTTCACGTGCGCGACGAAATCGGGGTTGATGTCCCAGTTGGGACCGTCGTTCCAGGCGACGTGGATCGCGCCGGATGGATGGCCGACGAACAGATACTCCATCTCGCTGCGGCAGTCGATGAAAATCGCGTCGGGATTTTTCTGCAGCAGCGCGTAAGCCTGCTTAGGTTCGAGGTGTTCCATCGTCAGCTTTCCCTGATTTCGAAGTCATGCGTGATCGCGGCGGTTTTTGCCAGCATGATGGACGCGGAGCAATATTTTTCCGCGGACAAATGAATCGCGCGTTCGACCTGCTGTGGTTTAAGGCTCTTGCCGCTCACCACGAAATGAAAATGGATCTTGGTGAAGACCTTCGGATCTTCTTCCGCGCGCTCGGAGGCGATCTCGACCACGCAATCGGAAATCGCCGCGCGCGACTTCTTCAGGATATGCACCACGTCATAAGCAGTGCACGCGCCGGTGCCGATCAGCACGGTTTCCATCGGCCGCATGCCGAGGTTGCGCCCGCCGCCCTCGGGCGCGCCGTCCATCACGATGGCGTGGCCGCTGCCCGATTCGCCGACGAAACACACGTCCTCAACCCACTTGATCCTGGCTTTCATGCTGTTTCCTTAATGGTTTGTAGCGATCTTAAACGATACCCAATGTTCCCCAAACTGCCCGGCCGGATCAAACCGGCGGCGCCGTCATCCTTCCAGGCGGGGATTGCGGGGGCGCCGAAGGGCGGGAGGCCGCATAGGCGCCTGTTTTCAGGCCAATTAGCAGGTTTGACAGAGAGCCGATTTTTGCCATATAATCCAAAGCTTTCTGTCGTTTCTAACGACATTTCCAACGCGACAACAAGGCAAGGCAGCGGGTTCGGTTATGAAAACATTTACGGCGAAAGCCCACGAAATTACGCACGACTGGTATGTGGTCGATGCTCAGGACAAAGTGCTCGGCCGGCTGGCGGCGACGCTGGCGCATCGCTTGCGCGGCAAGCACAAGCCGGAATTCACGCCTCATGTTGATACCGGCGATTATATCGTGGTCGTCAACGTCGATAAGCTGCGCGTGACGGGCAGCAAGGCGCGCACCAAGCTCTATCACCGGCACAGCACCTATCCGGGCGGCATCTACACCACCAATTTTGAAAAGCTGCAGGCGCGCCACCCGCGCCGCGTGCTCGAGATGGCGGTCAAAGGCATGCTGCCCAAGGGGCCGCTCGGCTACGCGATGCTGAAAAAACTGAAGGTCTATGCGGGGACCGAACATCCGCACGCGGCGCAACTGCCGAAACCTCTTGAAATAAGGGCCTGATTCCATGCTAGCCAAGCAACCGAATTACAACTACGGCACCGGCCGCCGCAAAAGCGCGGTCGCGCGTGTTTTCATCAAACCGGGCAAAGGCGACATCGTCGTCAATGACAAACCGGTCGATGTGTTTTTCTCGCGCGAAACCGGACGCATGATCGTGCGCCAGCCGCTGGTGCTGACCGACAAACTCGGCTCGTTCGACATCATGGTCAACGTCGAGGGCGGCGGTGAATCCGGGCAGGCGGGTGCAGTACGCCACGGCATTACGCGCGCGCTGATCGAATTCGATGCGGCCCTGAAGCCGGTCCTGAAGAAGGCCGGGCTCGTCACGCGCGATGCGCGCGAAGTCGAGCGCAAAAAAGTCGGTTTGCGCAAAGCGCGACGCCGCAAACAGTTCTCGAAACGTTGACCGTTGGTTTCGGCCGTCAAAGCCGCCTGGGGGCGGCTTTTTCGTTTGTAACTTACAATAAGCGCGACCGCTTGATGTCGCGCGCAGGTGACGGGAATGGCTGATCAAAAAATCCTTAAGGTCGGAGTTGTCGGCGGCACCGGCTATACCGGGGTCGAATTGCTGCGCCTGCTCGCGCAGCATCAACACTGCGAACTGAAGGTCATCACGTCGCGGCAGGAAGCGGGCACGCCGGTGGCTGCCATGTTTCCGAACCTGCGCGGCCACGTCGATCTCGATTTCAGCGCGCCTTCGGACACGGCGTTGAAGCAGTGCGACGTCGTGTTTTTTGCCACGCCCAACGGCGTCGCCATGCAGCAGGCGCGCACACTGTTCGATGCGGGCGTCAGGATCATCGACATCGCGGCAGATTTCCGCATCAAGGACGTCGCGACCTGGGAAAAATGGTACGCAACCAAGCACGCCTGTCCCGAACTGATAGCGGAAGCTGTCTACGGACTGCCCGAGGTAAATCGCGAGCAGATCAAGGGCGCGCGCATTGTCGCGAACCCCGGTTGCTATCCAACTGCCGTGCAGCTGGGTTTTCTGCCGCTCTTGAAAAGCGGCAAGGTCGATCTAGAGCATTTGATTGCGGACGCAAAGTCGGGTGTGAGCGGCGCCGGACGCAAGGCCGAAGTACATACCTTGTTTGCCGAAGCATCGGACAACTTCAAGGCCTACGGCGTTTCAGGCCATCGCCACCATCCCGAAATTTCCCAGGGGTTGAACGCGATGGCCGGGCGCGCGGCGCGGCTCGTGTTCGTGCCGCACTTAACGCCGCTGATCCGCGGCATACACGCGACGCTTTACGCGCAGCTGACGGGCAAGGTCGATCTGCAGGATTTGTTCGAGCAGAAGTTCGCTGACGAGCCGTTTGTCGATGTGCTGCCGGCGGGCAGTCATCCTGAAACGCGCTCGGTGCGCGGCTCGAATATCTGCCGCATCGCCGTGCACCAGCCGCAGGGCGGCGACATCGCGGTGGTGTTGTCGGTGATCGACAATCTGACCAAGGGCGCAGCCGGGCAGGCAGTGCAGAACATGAACATCATGTACGGCCTGCCGGAGACGACGGGGCTGGAGCAGATCGCATTAATGCCTTGATCAAAAGGCTCAAGCGGATGTTCGGCATATCGGCGCCGCAGATGGCCGTACGCGCCGCGGTGCCGTGGTACGTGCGCTGGCTGACTATGATAGCGCTGGCCCTGGTGATTCTTTTTCTGTCGCGCGCCACTTATGATTTCGGCAAGAAATTCGCCGGCTTCGATCAAAGCGAAGCCGACCAGGAAGTGCAGCGGTTGGCGGCGACTAACGCCAAGATGCAGCAGGAACATGCGCAAATGCGCGCCGAATTCGCGCAAAGCGAGCGCCAACTTCAGATGGAGCGCGCGACCTATGCTGACTTGGTCAAGCAGATGAAGGCTTTGACCGAGGAAAACGCCGGCCTCAAGGAAGACCTGGCCTTCTTTCAGACCCTGATGCCTTCCGGCGGCAAGGAGGGCGGGGTGGCGGTCAACCGCTTCCTGGTGCAAAATGACGCGCTTCCCGGCGAGTATCGCTACCGGCTGCTGTTGACCCAGACCGGGCAGCGCAGCAAGGACTTTCAGGGCAGCTTGCAATTCGTAGTCAACTTGCAGCAGGATAACAAGAAGGTCGTTCTGACCCTGCCTGCCGAAGGCGAGGCGGACAAGGGATTCAAACTCAATTTTCGCTTCTACCAGCGCATAGAAGGCACGTTTCGCGTCGCCAACGGCGCGGTAGTAAAAAGCATGCAGGTCCGGGTATTTGAAAACGGCAGCAAAGAGCCGAAGCTGACTCAGGCTGTCAACGCGTCATGACAGGGAGCAATCGCCATGTTCGGAAACGGCAAAACAAACAAACCCCAGAATCGCATCGACTGCCTGATCGGCGCCGGCACCACCATTGAGGGCAATATCACCTTTAACGGTGGTTTGCGCGTGGACGGCCACGTGCGCGGCAACGTCAACGCCGCGGATGACAAACCCGGGACCCTGGTTTTGTCCGAGCAAGCCCATATCGAAGGCGAGATTCGCGTTTCGCATGCGGTCATCAACGGCACCATCGTCGGTCCCGTGCATGCTGGCGAATACGCGGAACTGCAGGCCAAAGCCAATGTCACAGGGGATGTATACTACCGCACGCTCGAAATACAGCTGGGCGCGGTTGTGCAGGGGCGGTTGGTGTACCAACCCGAAGGCAAGTCCGACAAGGTTGTGCAATTGAAGCCGGCTACCGCCGACTGAGCAGCGTGTAGCAGCACGACCCAAAGTTGCAGTTTACGGATTAACAGGAGTACAGCGCATGAATGCGATTACCGAAATGCCCGCCCCGCTCGTCTTTACGGACAACGCGGCGGCCAAGGTCAAACAGCTGATCGATGAGGAAGGCAATTTCGATCTTAAACTGCGGGTGTTTGTCACCGGCGGCGGCTGCTCGGGTTTCCAGTACGGATTCACGTTTGATGAAGCCGTCAGCGATGACGACACCTCGATGCAGAAAAACGGCGTCACCTTGCTGATTGATCCGATGAGCCTGCAGTATCTGGGCGGCGCCGAGATTGACTATCAGGAAGGTGTTGAAGGCGCGCAGTTCGTTATCAAGAATCCCAACGCGACCAGCACCTGTGGTTGCGGGTCTTCGTTTTCAGCCTGAGCCAGACTTCAATCTGGTGTAAAAGGGCGCCGCTGGCGCCCTTTTTATTTCAGACGCGATATAGCGCACCCAGAATCCGCGCGCCGCGCGCGCCGGTGACGGCCGGCAGATTGCCGGGCCGCGCATTGAGCGTTTGCTGCGCCAGCCAGGCGAATGCGAGCGCTTCCACGTGTTCGGCGTCGACGCCGATAACATCGGTCGCGGCGACCCGGCGTGGTGCCAGCTCTTTGGTCAATAAGGCAACCAGCGCGGCGTTGCGTGCACCGCCGCCGCACAGATATACCTCGATTGCACCGCCGCAGAAATCCGCGATCGCGCCGGCAATCCCTTGCGCAGTGAGCGCGAGCAGCGTGGCCTGCACATCGCCAGTTTTTTCTTTTCCTGCCAGCCGTTGCTCCAGCCATGCGAGGTTGAACAATTCACGACCAGTACTCTTGGGCGGCGAGCGGAGGAAAAATTCATCGGCGCAAAGCCGCGCGAGCAAAGCGGGAATCGCTGAGCCGTTTTGCGCCCACGCACCGTCGCGGTCAAACGGCTGCCCAAGATGTTTTTGCGCCCACGCATCCAGCAGAAGATTGCCGGGTCCGCAATCGAAGCCGGTTACGGCGCCCGTGCGTGGCAGGTCGGTCAGATTGGCGATGCCGCCGATATTCACAATCACGCGGTGCGCATCCGGGCTGGCGAACACCGCGTGATGAAACGCGGGCACCAGCGGCGCGCCCTGGCCGCCGGCAGCAACGTCGCGGCTGCGAAAATCGCAGACTACGCTGATACCCGTAAGTTCGCCCAGCAGGGAACCATTGACCAGTTGCAGCGTGTAACCATCGGCGGGTTGGTGGCGCACGGTCTGCCCGTGACAACCGATGGCCTTGACGTTCCGCATGTCGAACGAACAATGTTTCAGGAGCGTTTGCACGGTCGCCGCATACACACGCGCGAGTTCGTTTGCCGCGCGTGCCGCGCGCCGCAGTTCGTCATTTCCGGAGTGATTGAGCGCCGCCAGTTCCGACTTCAGCGCGGGCGCGAACGCCTGGTGACAATGCCCCAGCAAGCGCGGCGTGGCGGTGCCGAGATCGGCGAGTACCGCATCGACACCGTCGAGACTGGTGCCGGACATCAGCCCAACGTAGACCCCGGGCATTGGAAGCTAGTCGAGGCGCGCCAGGTTGGTGGTGCGCAAGAGCTCGAGGCGTTCCGCATACACTTTGGCGGCAGCGTCGAACTTGTTTTTTTGCGCAGGCGTGATCGGCGGCGCGGCAGGCATGGCGACGCGCAGCGGGTTCTGGTGCACGTCGTTGATGCGGAATTCGTAGTGCAGGTGCGGTCCTGTCGCGAGCCCGGTCGCGCCGACGTAGCCGATGACTTCGCCCTGTGCGACGCGCTTGCCTTTGCGCAGGCCCTTGGCGATGCCCGACAGGTGGCCGTACCACGTCGTGTATTTGGATTGATGACGCAGCACCACGGCGTTACCGTAGCCGCCCTGGCGGCCCGCGATTTCCACCACGCCGTCTGCGGTCGCCTTTACGCGCGTGCCGGTCGGCGCGCCGTAGTCGATGCCCTTGTGCGCGCGCCAGGTCTGGAGCACCGGATGGAAACGCGCGTTGCTGAACCCGGAGGTGATGCGCGAAAACTCCAGCGGCGAGCGCAGGAACTGCTTGCGCAGGTTCTTGCCTTCGGGCGTGTAGTAGCCGCCCTCGTTGTCGGCGTATTCGAAATACACCGCTTTGTAGGGCTTGCCCTGATTAATGAATTCCGCCGCCAGCACGCGGCCTGACCTGACCGGTTCGCCGCGGTCATAAAATACTTCATAAACCACGCTGAAGCGGTCGCCTTTGCGCAAGTCGCGGTGAAAGTCGATGTCGGTCGAAAAAATATCGGCGATCTGGGTGGCGACGGTATCGGACAGGCCGGCCGCATCGGTCGCGCCGAACAGCGAGTTTCTGATCTCGGCCGATTTCATGAGCACGCGCCGTTCGAGCTCGACGCTCTCCTGTTTGACCACAAAGGTATTGGCTGTGCGATCGATCGATACCAGGGTGCCCGCGTTGAGGTAGCGCAGGCTCGCCAGTTTGCCGTCCGCATCGGTGGTCGCGCGCACGGTGCGGCCGGGAATCAAATGATAAAGCGCTTTGGCCTGCTGATTGTTGCGCAGGACTTGTGCCGCTTCGGGGTCGTTGATTTGCAGCCGCGCGAGCAGCGAAGCCACGGTGTCGCCGCGCTGGATGCGTTCTTCGCGCGCGAAGGTCAATTCCTGGGTGGGGATCGGCGTCAACGCCGGCAGCTGCAGTTCCTGAACCACATTGTTGATGGTCAGTTTTTCAACCATAGTGTCTGGTGCGATCCCGAACGCAGCCACCACTCCGAAGCACGGTATCGCAATAAGGGCCGCCGCCAACCGGTGGCGGAACGTAAGATCGCCTATTCGGGCCGCAACTTTATGGGTTAAAATCATGCTTTTAGCATATTATCTTAAAGCCCCATTTGGAGCGACGCGGCAAGCTTAGCAGAATGGTAGGGGTGCGCAACCCTGGCTTTCACATTGTGAAATACACTATGATCATCTCAAGGCCACTGTGGCAGCGCTGACCGAGCAGCTCGAAATCATCAAACGTGGCTGCGATGAGCTTTTGGTCGAGGCCGAATTGGTCGATAAGCTGAAATCCGGCCGGCCGCTGCGCGTCAAAGCGGGCTTTGATCCGACCGCGCCCGACCTGCACATCGGACATACCGTGCTCATCAACAAGCTGCGGCAGATGCAGGATCTCGGCCATCACGTCGTGTTCCTGATCGGCGACTTCACCGGCATGATCGGCGACCCCACTGGCAAAAATGCCACGCGCCCGCCGCTGACGCGCGAAGCGGTCGCGGCCAACGCCAAAACCTATACCGCGCAGGTGTTCAAGATACTGGACGCAGGCAAGACCGAGATTGCTTTCAACTCGACGTGGATGGACAAGTTCTCGTCGGCCGACATGATCAAGCTCGCTGCAACGCATACGGTCGCGCGCATGCTCGAGCGCGACGATTTCGGCAAGCGTTACAAAACGAACCAGCCGATTGCTATCCACGAGTTTCTCTACCCGCTGGTGCAGGGCTACGATTCAGTGGCGTTGAAAGCAGACCTCGAGCTCGGCGGTACCGACCAGAAATTCAATCTGCTGATGGGGCGCGAACTGCAGAAGCACTACGCGCAGCCGCCGCAATGCATATTGACGATGCCTTTGCTCGAAGGTCTCGACGGCGTCAACAAGATGTCGAAATCGCTGGCCAACTACGTCGGCATTACCGATAGTCCGAACGACATGTTCGGCAAGCTGATGTCGGCGTCCGACGTGCTGATGTGGCGCTATATCGAGCTGCTGTCGTTCGCGCCGCTCGCCACCGTCAGGCAGTGGAAAAAAGAAGTCGAAGAAGGCCGCAATCCGCGCGATATCAAGGTCGGGTTCGCGCAGGAAATCGTGGCGCGTTTCCACTCCCAGGCGGCCGCGGCCTCGGCACTCGCCGATTTTGAATCGCGTTTCAAACAGGGCGAGATACCGGCTGACATTGCCGAAGCGACCGTAACCGCTGGCGCGGACGGAATCGCGATCGCGAACCTGCTGAAGGAAGCCGGGTTGACCGCGAGCACCTCGGAGTCATTGCGCATGATTGCGCAGGGCGGCGTCAAGCTCGACGGTGAAAAGGTCAGCGACAAGGCGCTCAAGCTCGCCGCCGGTATGCAGGTCGTGGTGCAGGTAGGCAAGCGAAAATTTGCGCGCGTTAAGCTGACTTAACGAGCGGTCAGGTTTTCAAGTTGTAACGCGCAACAAAATTGCGGTCGATGTAATTCTTCCAGCGCCATACCCATGCGCCTGCCAGCTTATATCGACCATACGACGCAACCGCGTATTTGTTTCCGCCGCTGATCAAAGCCAGCGCCAAACGCTGCGGACGGTATTTCGCAAGTGGCTTGCCGCTCAACGCGTTGCGCAAATTTTCCGCGAGTGGCGGCCCCTGGCGCACCGCATACACGCCGGACTTCGGATCGGCGTGTCCCTGTATCGTTGCGCAATCGCCTGCCGCAAACACCCCGCCATGCGAAGTTGATTGCAGGTGCTCATCGACGGCGACAAAGCCCCGCGCGTCGAGTGTGAGTCCCGTATTGGCCAACCATGCCGGCGCACCGGCACCGGTCGCCCAGATGGTCGCGTCGGTTGCAATGCGGGCCCCGTTGGACGTCACGACTGCCGAGGGTTCCACGCGCTCGATGCGCGAATTGAGATGCACTTCAATTCCGCGTTGCGACAGCAGGTGTTCCAGCGCGGCGCGCGTGCCGGGGTTGTGGTCGGGCAACAGGGCGTGCGCATCGGACATGAGCGCAAAGCGCGGCGTTGCCAATTGCGTCAGCCGGTATTGCATGGCCAGCACGAGTTCGACGCCTGCGGCACCGCCGCCGACTACTACGACATTTCGCAGTTGGCCGGAGCGCGCTCTCTCAACCAGGTTGTCCCACTGCTGGATAAAGCCGGAAAACGGCTTTACGGCAATTGCATGACCGGCTGCGCCAGCTACTCCGGCGGTAGGCGGCACCGATCCTACATCGAGCGAGATCAGGTCGTAATCAAGAGACGTGCCGTCACTCAATGCGAGCTGACGTTGCGTGGTATCGATAGCGTACGCACTTGCCTGCTCGAAGCGGGCGTTGGCCCGATGCGCGAGTGAGGCGAGATCGATGCGGCAATCGTGAAAATCGTAGTGACCCGCGATCAGGCCTGGCAGCATGCCCGTATATGTGGCAAAACGCGCCGTGTCGACAAGAGTGATTTCGCTATTCGGAACAGGGTGCGCGCCGAACCGGCGCACCACCTCGATATGGCTGTGGCCGCCCCCGACCAGCACCACGCGCTTCACGGGGACGGCAGCGGCCGCTACTCCGGCGCCTTGCCCCACAGCTCTTTCAGGCGGTTGTCGCGTCCGCAACCGCTGCGGTAATACTTGTAGCGCAGCGGATTTTTCATATAGAAATCCTGATGGTAATCCTCGGCGGGATAGAACTCCGCGGCGCGGGTGATCTCCGTGACAATCGGGGCGCTGAACGGCTTGTTGCGGTCGAGTGCCGATTTTGACGCTTCGGCAAGACGCCGCTGGTCTTCGTCGTGATAAAAAATACCGGAGCGATACTGCGAGCCGCGGTCGCAGAACTGCTGGTCTTTGACCGTCGGGTCGATGTTGTGCCAGAACACGTCGAGCAGCTTGTCGTAAGTCACTTTTTTCGGGTCGTAGACGACTTGCACGGCTTCGGTATGGCCAGTTCGGCCCGCGGAAACTTCTTCGTAAGTCGGATTTTTTTTCTGCCCGCCGATATACCCGGAGGTAGTGGAGATCACGCCCGGCAGCACGTCGAACGGGTGCTCCATGCACCAGAAACAGCCGCCGGCAAACGTGGCTTTCGCGGTAGCGGGAGCCGCGGCCGGTTGGCCGGTCTGCGCGTAGCCCGCAGTCGCGCCGGCAAGAACGAGCGTCACGCCGAGCGCGAGCAATGCATTGCGAATGACGTTCATGGAACCATTC
>CANJHY010000028.1:0-34363 GCA_947474275.1 Betaproteobacteria bacterium | reverse complement strand
TCAATCAAAGGCCGTTGATGTGGGCCGAACAGATCATGGAAAAAGGCGTGTATACCGACCGCTGGAAATTCGGCGCACACGGCCCGCCCGCGTTTCAAACGGAAATGGCTGAGCGCGTCGGCAGAGGTGAGTCGCCATGGAAGGATGGGTCTGCGGTGGAATTTCGTATTCCGAAAGCGGAAGCCAACACCCCGCAGTAACGAATTTCCGGCCGCTGCGTGCTGGCTATGGGCGCGGACAATTCCCGGTTGCGTTTTAGAGAATTGCGCGCACAAGATCCTGCGTGAGCGCCCGCAGCGCGCGATCCCATTGGCCGCTTGGCGCCTGGCGATATACCTTGAAACCCGGGAACCACGGCGACGAGCTACCGGCAGACATCCAGCGCCACTCGGCAGGGCAGGGAACAAGTACCCGCCCGGTCTTGCCGACGCTCGCCCGTAAATGCATATTGGTATTGCTGACCCCGATGTAGTCGTCGAGTACCGCAAGCAGCGCGAGCATACCTTCGAGGTCGTCGTTCAGGTCAGTGAAGTCGTGAATTTTCCGGGCTAGCGCCTTCGAAAGCGCGGTGATTTCTTCCGGTGCGGGCTTGCGTTGCAGCGCGATCAACGTGCCCGGAATTTCCTGCAGCGCTGCGGCGAGCGGCGCGAGGCCGATTTCCTTGTACAACGCCCAGATAACCATGCGCTGCTCGCGCGGGGGCGTGCCGCCGCGCCAGGTCAGGCCGAGATAGGGTGGCGGGCCAACTGCCGCCAGACGCTTGCGCATTTCGGTTATGCGCGCGGGAATTGGCGAGAGCGCAAGCGGTGGCGGAACGCGCGGCCAGAACACGGCGATGCGGCGCAGAAACTGCCGTCCACGAACGGGGCCCGCGGCAGCCATCGTCGACGGCAGGGGACTCGCGGGAAAGTCGCTGACTGCATGCGGCAGATCACCCGCCAGAATCACGGCGTCAGCGCCGGCGCGTGGCGGCAATTTTTCTTCCAGCACTTGCGCGATGCTCGGCACGCGATTGAGCAGGCTGCCGATCTTGTCGCTCGCGCCGTAGGTGATGCGCGCACCCGCGGCCGCCAGTTGCGGCACGAAGCGCAGGAAAAAAAGCTCATCGCCCAGCCCTTGCTCGCGCATGACGCAGATGTGCTGGTCATGCACTTCCGCCGGCAGGGTTCGGGCCAATTTTATTTGTGGATATTGCTGGCGGAACTGGTCAGGCCATGGCCGGTAACTGTACTCTACCCAGCCCTCAACGAGACAGCCCTCGCCGAGCAGGGCATAGCCAAGCAACTGATGCGTCGAAGTCAATTCCGGATTTAACCCGAGCGCGCGCGCAAACCAGCGCAAACCTTCCCTCAAATGGCCGCTGTCGGTCAAAGCTGAGGCGAGGTTCTGAGCTGCTTTCGCATCTGCCGGTGCAAGGTTGGCGGCCACGCGGTGGCATGCCAGTGCTTCGAGCAGTCGCCCCTGATGGCTGAGCGCCGCGCCGAGCAGAGTATGGGACTGGGCCTGGTCGGGAGCGCGCCTGATCAATTCGCGGCACATCACTTCTGCTTCGCCAAAGCGCCCGAGATCCATCACTACAGATGCGAGATTGCAGCGCGCGAGAAGGTATTCCGGCGCCAATTGGATGCATGCGCGATACTCACGCTCCGCGTCTTCGAAGCGCAGCAGCTTGTGCAGCACGTCTGCGCGATTGTTGCGTGCTTCAACCAGTTGAGTGTCGATCGCCACTGCGGCGCCATAACTTTCGAGCGATTCCGCAGCGCGTCCCTGATCGCGTTGCACGTTGCCGAGGTTGAACCACGCCAGCGCTGCATTTGGAAATCGAACAGTGATTTTGCGCAACAGCGTTTCCGCATCGATATACTTGCCCTGCAAGGCGAGCGAATTCGCGACGCCCAACTGGAAATGGACGTTGCGTGGATCAAGGCGGCTCGCCCGACGGAACATTTCGCGGGCCAGTTCGAAATGCACGCAGGCGAAATACGCTTGCGCCAGGTTCCCGGCAATTGCCGCGTTATCGGGCTGCTGGTGGGCGGCGCGTTCGAGAAATCCCACGGCTGTTTTAGCGTCCCCTAGCTGCATCAGTGCGACGCCCAGCAGATGCAATGCGTCCGCGTGCTCGGGGGCAAACGCCAGCGCCCGCCGGTAAGCGGCTGCGGCAGCCTCGATATCGCCCAGATTATGCGCTTGCAGCCCGGCTTCCAAATGCATGCCGGGGAGGTTAGAAGAGGCCATAGATATATTATAACAAATTGAATAAGAAGGTGTTTTTACGACATCGTCTGAATTTCGCTGCCATCGGTGACGGCTTTGGCAGCATTTTGCCCCGCGGTTGCCACTAAACCCGGCTAGCGAATGCCGGGACTACTGTTGCATCGGCGCAACAGGATTAGATATTTCTTGGCGGAAGTGACATCTTTTTATTGAGGTAGTTGGTAGCGACTGGGCATACTCCATCTAACCCTTCGTTATGGGGGGAGCGCCACGTTTAAGGAAAGGCTCATTTTTCCAGAGCGCCGGCATCGAAAACTAAACAGGAGAATTTGAATGAACAAGAAAATTATGGCATTGGCAGTTGCCAGCGCGTTAGCCGCCCCCGCGGCGGTTTTGGCACAAGCCAGCAATGTGCAGATTTTTGGCACGATGTATATGGAATATGCATACGGGCACCAAGGTCAGGCGGGCGCAACTTCACAGGCTAAGACCTTCGCCACCAACGCCGGCGCAGCTGGGTCGCAGTCGGCCTTCTCGGCAAAAGTCTCCGCTGGCGATCTGCAGAACGTAGACATTCTGCAAGCTCCGGGCAGCGAAGTCGGCATCAAGGGCGAAGAAGCCCTGGGTGGCGGCAATTCGGTGTGGTTCCAGTGCGCGAGCACGGCAGATATCCGCGGCGCGGGCACCGGCGGCGGCATTCAAGGTTTCTGCGGCCGTAACAGCGCGATTGGCCTGAAGAGCTCGTTGGGCAATGCATACATCGGTAACTGGGATATGCCGATGAAAATTACCGCCGGCGCCGTGCGGATCGTTTCCGACACCGGTATCTGGGGTGCGGGTCCGATGCTGTTCGGCAACTCGTCATCGTTTGACGCTGCCGCCACTGCGACCGCATGGTCGCGTCGTCAAAACAACAGCTTGCACTATGATTCGCCGGTGTTCGCTGGATTCCAAGCGTTTGCTGCCATCGGCACCACGGGTAGCACGACTGTCAACCAAGGCATTACCCAAGCTCAGTCTGGCGCAAAACCGCGTGCATGGGGTATCGCCGCAAATTACAGCAACGGCCCCCTCCTGCTGACGGCCGGCTATGAAAACCACTCGAACTTCCGGCCGACCGCCGGTGCAATCGTGTCCGCGACGGGGGCACAAGTAAACGATTCAACCGGCCTGGTAGCCGCTGGTCTCGGCGGCAGTTCCACGTTTGCCGGCACCGACTCTGCCTTCCAACTCGGCGCCAAGTATCAGTTCGGTCCGGTCAAAGTGGGTTTGTTGTACACCAGCCAGAAGTATGACATGGGTATCCAGAATGGCACCGTTACTACGACGGCTGATACGCAAACCGATTTGAAAGTAACGGCATTTAACCTGGCGGGTGAATGGGCGATCGCTGGCCCGCACGCTTTGCGCGGCGGCTACACCAAAGCGCAGAACACCTCTGGTAACTACGGCAACGGCACGGCCGGTGCAATTCTCGTCGGTAACCGCGTAGCTAACGGTGGAGCCGGCAACACGGGCGCCACCATCCAGCAAGTACAGTATGTCTACAGCGCGTCGAAGCGTACGGAAATGACGGTGGGTTACGTGGCTCTGAGGAACGACTCGGCTGCGCGTTATTCCCTCGGCGGTCTGGCGGTTCCGGGCGCGGGATCGAACCAGGACGCGTTCGCAGTCAGCATCAAGAACACGTTCTAATAGTCGTAACAGCAATACAGAAAACGGGCGCTTCGGCGCCCGTTTTTTTTCGTCCTCAACCGCCTAAACCTCTAAACCAATGCAACCGCCGATGAACGCCGATGAACGCCGATTAGTTCTCGGTTATCTGGTCAAGATCCAATCGGCGTTCATCGGCGTTTATCGGCGGTTCCATGGGTTAGGCAGTAAGAGTTTGAGCAGCGATATTATGGTAAATATTTTCGAGGTCACGTGTGAAAGTAAGGGAGTCGAACAATGGCGTGGCCAGCTTGTTGGCCTGGAGCTTGGCGCGTAGCGCATCCCGGAATGGTTGGTCGGTAGCCATGCGCAACGCCAGCCGCTCGTAATCCGCGAGCGCATAAGTCACGAGTTCAGGCAGGTTGCACGCTGTGAGGATGCTGCCGGAGACGCGTGCTGCGAATGTCTCGCCGCACAACCCGACCAGCAGGCAATCTCCCCATAACGCGTCGCTGGCGGTGGTGTGCGAGTTACAGGGAAACGTGTCGAGTGCCAAGTCGGCGGCGCGGTAGCGCGCGAGGTGCTGCGCGAGCGGCAATTTAGGGGCGAAGACGAGCCGCTCGCTGGCAACGCCGAGCGTCTGCGCCGCGCGGACGAGGTTGGCAGTTGCCCACGGATTGTCGTCGAGCAGCCACAGCACGCTGCCGGGGACTTCGCGCAGCAGGTTCATCCAGACCGCGAAGATTTCGGGGGTGATCTTGTAGGCTTGATTGAAGCAGCAAAACACGCAGGCATCTTCCGGCAAGCCGTATTCGGCGCGCGTCAGTGGCGCGGCGATTGCGCGTTGACGGTCGTTGGGCTGGTAGCAATGCGGCAGGCGCAGCACGCGCTCGGCATAAAACTGTTCGTGTTCCGGCGGGATGACGAACGGATCGGCGATCAGGTAATCGATGAATGCCGCACCCATGGTGCCGGGGTAGCCTATCCAGTTCACCTGAACCGGGCACAGGCGGCGCGCCAGCAGGGCGGTTCGCGCACCCCTCGTGTAACCCTTTAAATCAATCAGGATATCAAGTTGGTCATTGCGGATACGATGCGCGGTGACGTCATCCGGCTGCGCGCCAATGTCGGCAAAATGCTCGCAAGCAGCGCCCAGTCGCGTGCGCATCGGGCCCTGGTCGTCGGGACCGTAAGAATAGGCGAATATCTCGAAGCGGCTACGGTCGTGCAGTTCCAGCACTTCAGCCATGAGATAGGCAGTGGCGTGCTCGCAAAAATCAGCGGAGAGGTAGCCGACGCGCAGGCGGCCAGGTGTCCGCGCGATATTTTTGGCGGGCGCGGGCGCGGCAATTGCAAAGTGGTTTGCCGACCAGCGGCGTGCGTGTGCGAGTTGCTGGGCTGCGGTCGTTAGCTCGCACAGCAGCGAGAACGGGGTGCCCAGTTCCGCGTCCTGCTCGAGCAGAGGCGCTATCTTTTGCCATGCGGTTTGCCATTTCTCCCACTCGCACAAATGGCGCAATTGAAATGCCAGCGCGCCGAGCAGGCTGCTGGCGCCTGTGCGCGCGTATCCGGTTTCGAGTATCGCGATCGCGCTGTCGTGCGCGCCACGCGCGGCGTAGACATCCGCAAGCACGCTATACGGTCCCACTGCGGCGGGATCGAGAGTGCTCGCGCGCAGCGCGGCGGATTCGGCTTCCTGCAAATGCCCCGTGCGTCCCGGCTGCGACTCCAGCGCGAGACAGACGGAGGCAAGTCCTTCGTGGGCCTCGGTCAGGTCCGGCGCGATACGCAGGGTGGCCAGGTACTGCTCGCGGGCTTCCTCAGGCTTGCCCTGCAGGGCAAGCGCGCGCGCCAGATTGTTGCCCGCTTGCGCGAGCTGCGGATTGCTGGCGAGCGCGTGCCGGAAGCAGGCAATCGCTTCATGCAGGCGCTGCTGCTTTTCATGCACGATACCGAGGTTGACTGCCGCATCGGCGTGGTGCGGAAATCGCGTCAGCACGCGTTCGAACCACTGGCGCGCGGCATCAAGCTGGTTCTGATTGAGGCTCATCACGCCGAGATTGAACATGGCATCGACGTGGTCCGGCGCCAGACGCAATGCGGTCTCGAAATGCTGGCATGCGCGCGCCGCGTCGCCCATCTGGTCCGCGGCCTGCCCGAGGTTAATGTGGATATCGGCGTTGTGCGGTTCGAGGTCGAGCGCGCGCTGGAGCTCCTGCACGGCTTCAGGGTGCCGACCCTGATTCAATATCGCCGCCCCCAGCCGCATGTAAACCGAGGCCGGCGCGCGCGGAATCTGCGTGGCGCTGCGCAACGAGCGTTCTGCCGCGCTGAACTCTCCCAGCATCAGATACGCGAGACCGAGATTCTCAAGAGCGGCGCCGTGCAGCGGCTGGGCGGCCACGGCCTGTTGCAGGGGCGGCACCGCTTCGCGCGCGTGGCCGGTCATGAGATACGTAATGCCGACCAGGGTCAATGCAGCGGCATTGCGCGGTTCGTGCGCCAACACTTCCTGGCACAGGAATCGCGCCCCGGCGGCATCTCCCCGTTGCAGGCATTCCTGCGCTTGGCTGAGTTTGTCTGCGGGTGAGGATGACATTATGGGCGATGGGGAATGGGGAATGGGGAATGGGTGATGAGTGAAGGGTGATGAGTAATGAGTAACGAGTAATGAGCGATGAGTGATGAGTTTTTTGCCCATTCCCCATTCCCCATTCCCGATCACCCATCACCCTTCATCGCCCGCCCGCGAGATCGCCGTAAAGTTGCTCGAGATCGCGGGTAAATGCGCGGGAGTCGAACAATGGCGTGGCCAGCTTGTTGGCCTGGAGTTTGGTGCGCAATGCATCGCGGAAAGGCTTGTCGGTAGCCATGCGCAACGCCAACTGTTTGTAATCCGCGAGCGCATAAGTCACCAGTTCCGGCATGTCGCACGCGTTCAGGATGCTGCCCGAGACGCGCGCCGCAAACGTCTCGCCACACAGCGCGACCAGCAGGCAATCTCCCCATAACGCATCGCTCGCGGTGGTGTGCGAGGTGTAGGGAAAGGTGTCGAGTGCCAAGTCGGCGGCGCGATAACGCGCGAGGTGCTGCGCGAGCGGCAATTTAGGGGCGAAGACGAGCCGCTCGCTGGCAACGCCGAGCGTCTGCGCCTCGCAGACGAGGTTGGCAGTTGCCCACGGATTGTCGTCAAGCAGCCACAGCACGCTGCCGGGGACTTCGCGCAGCAGGCTCATCCAGACCGTGAAAATTTCGGGGGTGATCTTGTAGGCCTGATTGAAGCAGCAGAACACGAAGGCGTTGTCCGGCAGTCCATAATCAGCGCGGGCCAGCGGCGCGGCGACTGTGCGCTGGCGGTCGTTGGGTTGGTAGCAATGCGGCATACGCAGTACGCGCTCGGCATAAAACTGTTCGTGTGCCGGCGGGATGACGAACGGATCGGCGATCAGGTAATCGATGAATTCCGCGCCCATGGTGCCGGGGTAACCTATCCAACTCACCTGAATCGGGCACAGGCGGCGCGCCAGCAGCGAGCCGCGCGCGCCCATGGTGTGGCCTTTGAGATCGATGAGAATGTCGAGTTGGTCGGCATGTATGCGCCGCGCGGCGATGTCGTCGGGGTCCCGCGCGATGTCGATAAAATGCTCGCAGGCATTGCGCAAACGCGCGCGCATGGGGCTGTGATCGTCGGGCCCGTACGCATAGGCGAAGATCTCGAAGTGTTCGCGGTCGTGCAGTTCGAGCACTTCGGCAAGTAGATAGGCGGTCGCGTGCTCGTAATAATCGGATGACAGATAACCGATGCGCAGCCGCGGGTGCTGGCCGGATGTGGCTGCTCGATCATCGGGCAACGGCACAAGCGCGCCGAATTGCGCGGCCGACCAGCGGCGCGCATGCGCAAGCTGTTGAGCGGCAGTGGTCGGTTCGCATAACAGGGAAAACGGGCTGACCTGCGGCGCCGCCCGCTCCAGCGCAGCCTCCAGGCGCTGCCACGTCGCGCGCCATTTTTCCCATGCGCAGAGCCGCCGCAGTCCAAACGTAAGCGTTCCCAACAGGCTGTCCGCACCGGTGCGTTCAAATCCGGTTTCCAGCGTCGCCACCGCGCGATCCAGTTCGCCGCGCACCGAATGTATTTCGGCCAGAACGCTATATGGACCTGCGGCGGCGGGGTCGAGTTCTGTTGCGCGCTGGGCCGCAACTTCTGCTTCTGCCAGCTCGCCGACCTGGAACAAGGCTTCCGCCAGCGCGTTTGCTGCACCGCGATGGCCGGGTTCGGCACTTAATACTTCGCGCAAATGCACGATCGCTTCCCTGAACCGCCCGAGCGCAAAAGACGCGGCGGCGAGGCCTTCGTGCGCATCCAGCAAGGCGGGTGTGCTGCGCAAGGCGGCAAGATATTGTTCCCGCGCCGCCTCGGTCTTGCCCTGCGACGCCAGCACATTGGCGAGATTGCTGCGCGCCTGTGCGAGACCCGGCTCAATAGCGAGGGCGCGCTGGAAGCACGCCAGCGCGTCGTCCAGACGCTGCTCTTTTTGCAGTGTGAAGCCGAGGTTGACCATGGCGTCGAGATGCTGCGGCACTTGGGCGAGTACGCGCTCGAACCACTGGCGTGCCTGCGTAAAGTCGTCTTCGCCAAGGCAGATGACGCCGAGGTTGTACAGGGAGTCGGCATGGTCGGGTGCGAGGCGCAGCGCGGCTTCGAATTGACGGCGCGCAGCCGCAATGTCGCCGGCGCCAGCCAGCGCTTGGCCGAGGTTCAGATAGATATCGGGATTGTCCGCGGCAAGTTTGAGCGCGTGCTCGAGCTGCGCGATTGCCGCAGCGTGGCGCCCCTGGTTGAGGATGGCTGCCCCCAGACGCATGAATACCGAGGCCGGCGCATTAGGCAGAGTGGCTGCGGCATCGAGCACGCGTTCGGCGTCGGCAAATTCGCCCAACATCAGGTGGGCGAGGCCGAGGTTTTCGAGGGCGGCGCCGTGACGCGGCTGGGCGGCGAGCGCCTGGGTGAGCGGTTTGATTGCATCGCGCGGGCGTGCAGTCATCAGCAGCGAAATGCCGAGCAGGCACAGCGCGTCGGGGTTGCGCGGAGCGCGTGCCAGCACTTCCTCACACAGCCGCTGTGCGGCGGCGGCATCGCCGGCCTGCAGGCGCTCTTGGGCCTGGCTCAATTTGCGGATCAGGACGGCAGACATGGACTTAACGCTACGAATGACATTGGAGTTCGCCAATTATGCCGGGATTGCGCGGGCAGGTCTGCACCATGAATGCTTAGACATCCACGCTCACTGTCTCTACAATTATTCACCTGCAACACGGTATGCGCGCTGCCCGGTGCGCATCAACCTGTCGCGTCGTTACGCTGCCGGCTACAGCGTGCTGATGTGCAACCAAGACGTTTCCGCTTGCATGCATCATGGCTGAATCCGATCAAAATCATCCCACCGTCCAGGACAGCCTGCAGCAGGTAGTCGAATTGCTGCGCCGGCACCAACTGGTCAAGGGCCTCGTCGAGCGCCAGGCGATGCCGCGCCATGAGCTGGTGGAAAGCCTGGTGCAAAAGCAGAACATCGCCGAGCTGCAGAACAAGCTCGAACAGCTGCATCCGGCGGACGTTGCGTATGTGCTGGAGGCATTGCCGCTCGATGAGCGGCTGGCGGTATGGGACCTGGTAAAGGCCGACCGCGACGGCGAGATCCTGCTGGAAGTCTCCGATGCCGTGCGCGAAACGCTGATTGCGCACATGGAGACCAAAGAGCTGGTCGCGGCGACCGAGCAGCTCGATACCGATGAGATAGCCGACCTGGCGCCCGATCTGCCGCGCGAGGTCATGCAGGACGTGTTTCGCTCGCTGTCGGTCGAAGAGCGCGACCAGTTGCGCGCGGCGATGTCGTACCCGGAAGACACGGTCGGCGGGATCATGGATTTCGACATGATCACGGTGCGCGACGACATTACCGTCGAAGTCGTCCTGCGTTACCTGCGCCGGCTCGACGAGATGCCCGACCATACCGACCAGATCTTCGTGGTCGACCGGCAGGAACACCTGCGCGGCCTGTTGTCGGTGAGCCGCCTGCTGGTGAGCGATCTCGACACACGGGTGACTTCCATCATGACCGTGGCGACCGTTAAATTGGCGCCCAATGAGAATGCGCAGGATGCCGCGACAGCATTCGAGCGCTATGACCTGGTATCGGCACCGGTGGTCGACGGCGCAGACAAGCTGATCGGGCGCGTCACCGTCAATTCAGTGGTCGATGTCATCCGCGAGGAGACCGACAGCGAAAAACTCTCGGCCGGCGGCCTGCGCGAGGAAGAAGATTTGTTTGCGTCGGTATGGAGCAGCGTTAAAAACCGCTGGACGTGGCTGGCGATCAACCTGGTGACCGCGTTTATCGCGTCGCGCGTGATCGGCATATTCGAAGGTTCGATCGAGAAAATCGTGGCACTCGCGGCGCTGATGCCGATCATCGCCGGCATCGGCGGCAATTCGGGCAATCAGACCATTACCATGATCGTGCGCGCCCTGGCGCTTGGCCAGATCACGGTTTCCAGCGCGCGCAAGCTGTTTGCCAAGGAGATCGGCGTGAGCTTTATCAACGGCCTGATCTGGGGCGGCGTGGTCGGAATATTTGCGTTCCTGATTTACCATAAATGGCAATTGGGGCTCGTCATGACAGGCGCGATGGTGCTGAATCTGTTGCTTGCGGCCGTCATGGGGGTCGCTGTTCCGCTGTTGATGCACAAGCTCGGCCGCGATCCGGCGGTCGGCTCCAGCGTGATGATTACCGCCATTACGGACAGCGGCGGTTTTTTCATTTTTCTCGGCCTGGCGACGCTGTTTCTCGTGCCCTAGCCGAGCGTTCAGGCCGGCACTTATTCCCGCGGGTGGGAATAAAGCGCGCCGCCGCGTGTTTACGAAAATGCAGGCGTTTGCCTGATTACCCCGAACGAGAACAATATGATGAGCCGGTTCAAACCAATGTTGACAACCTTCTCCCTGGCGCTCGTGCTGACAGCGTGTAGCGGCTATGCGCCGGTGAAATATACGGACGGCATCATGACCAACGCCGCGGGCATGACGCTTTATACGTTCGACAAGGACGTCGCCGGCGCGGGTAAAAGCGTCTGTAACGGACCTTGCGCGACGAACTGGCCGCCGCTGCTGGCCGGCGCCAGCGACCAGTCGGGCGGCGACTGGACAGTGGTTACGCGCGACGACGGTGCGAAACAATGGGCCTTCCTTGGTAAGCCGCTTTACCTGTGGAACAAGGACCAGAAGCCCGGCGATATGACCGGCGATGGCTTCAGCAATGCGTGGCGCGTCGTCAGACCCGAGCCGCGGCCGCTGACTGGAAACATGAGCCTGTAGTGGACGGACGCGACCGCGATTTCATTCAGCATCTGCCCCGTTTGCGCCGCTACGCGCGCGCGCTGACGGGGGATCGCGGGCGCGCGGACGATCTGGTGCAGGACACCCTTGAGCGGGCGCTCGTCAAATTCCACTTATGGCAGCCGGGCAGCGATTTGCGCGCCTGGTTATTTACGATCATGCACAACGTTTTTATCAACCAACTGCGCGCCGGCGCCGGCACTGTCATCATGCCGCTCGACGACGAAACCGTGCAGCCGGCGATACGCGCGACGCAAAGCGACCGCCTGGAGGTCCTCGATCTGCAGATTGCGCTGTCGCGCCTGCCGGAAGAGCAGCGTGAGGTGTTGCTGCTGGTCGGTCTCGAGCAAATGACTTACGACGAGGCGGCGGGCGTGCTTGGCATTCCCATAGGTACGGTGATGTCGCGCTTGTCGCGCGCGCGCGAACGCCTGCGTGCCCTGTTGGCGGGTAGTAGCGGTGCACAGCCCGCATTGAAGGTGGTGAAATGAGCGGATTGGCGGTAACTGAAGCCGAACTGCACGCCCACGTCGACGGCTTGATGCCGGAGGCGCGCCGCGTGGAGATCGAGGAATATCTGGCGGCGCATGCCGAGGATGCGCAACGCGTGCGCGCGTGGCGCGACCAGAACCAGGCGCTGCGTGCGCTGTTCGATCCGGTGCTGTCGGAATCGCTGCCGGTGCGTTTGCGCAAACCGGCATTGCGCCGCCGCATGCAGCCGCTTTTGCGTTACGCGGCGGTTCTGGCGTGGCTCGGCTTGGGTGTGGTCGCCGGCTGGTATCTGCACGATTACAACATCGCGAAATCGGGGGACACCGTTGCGTTTGCGCACCGGGCGGTTATTGCGCACGTTGTTTACAGCCCTGAAGTCCGTCATCCGGTCGAAGTCGGCGCCGACCAGGAGGCGCATCTGGTCGCCTGGTTGTCCAAGCGTATCGGCGGCAGCCTCAAGGTTCCGCAACTCGCCACGCTGGGTTATCAATTGGTCGGCGGCCGTCTGCTGCCGGGCAACCAGGGGCCGGCCGCGCAATTCATGTTCCAGGACGGCAGCGGCCAGCGCCTGACGCTTTACGTCCGCAATGGCGCCGGCGACAACAAGGAAACGGCGTTTCGTTATACCCAGGAACGCGGCATCAGCGTGTTTTACTGGGTCGATGGAAAATTCGGCTACGCCATATCGGGCGAAATCGATAAAGACGATCTGCTGCGCGTGGCGCAGGTTATTTACCGGCAATTGAATCCTTAGTGGCGTTGCCTGGCGTTTTTCGCCCGATTTTTATCGAATAACTTGTTCGCTGGCCGAAAAAAAGGGTTTTCGGCAGCCAAAAAACGGGTCGCGACGGGAATGCGGCCCTTTTTTTCGGCGATCGAGGCCGCGATCCGATCCTGCCGCCTCCTCAAATCAATCGCGTCGTCGCGCTTTTCCATTTGCATTTTTTCGGTCCGCCAAAGTCGCGGCATGAAAAAACGGAATGTGCGAATCGAAAATTTATTGTGTGCGGTGTGAAATTTTTTCCGGCAGCAGCGAAAAAATATCAGCACTGACGGCCGCGCTGATGAATTTTTATATGCGGCAAACGCAAAAAATTTCACGTGTTGTTGACGGCACACAATGCGAACGATCGTGCATGCGCACTGCATGCACGTAAAAATTATGCAGTCGGGTGGACGTTGCGGCGTAGCGAATAGACTAACGCATGCGTTCGATCAGGCTTGCGGGGGTATTGCGGACGTGCGAGAAAAATAATTAAGAATCAGGGACTTGAAAACAGAATTCAAGTTGCTGAGGGCAAAGCGGGCGTGAAGGAGGGAGACGCTGGCGTTTTGCGGGAGGTCTTGCTGACATCGACTGCGCTGGCTGCAGTCGTTTACTGCGATGAGGCAAATAACGGGAGCCGGGGAGCCCAGCTCCCGCTCAAGCAACTAACGTTATTTCTTCTTAGCTGCTTTCTTTTTCTTTGCTTTTTTCTTTGCTGCCATGGTTCATCTCCTTACGAGTGGTTTAATTACCTACAAGTGCATACAACTTTTTTCTGCACTCCCAAATCATCGTGCACGGTGCGGCTTGTGATTCGTATCTTGTTTCCAAAACACGATTACGATGGTTGGTGCGCCAATTCTAAGCTACCTACAAAAAAAATTGCAACATTTTTGTAAAATAATTTGCAGTCGTGTGGTAGGTATGTTGCACATATGCCACCGGAATTTTCGCGGCAACAGTGAACAGCGTCACGATTTTTTATTGCGCGTGAGTGATTCAAGCGTTTTTTTTTGCGCAAAGATGCGATGAAGCGATGAAATTTCGACAGTTTGCATCGTTGATCACGGCAATAAACGTTCGGGCGCGATCAGTTGCGCGATTGTTTCGCGCTCGCGGATCAAATGCATGTCGCTGCCGCTGATCATCACTTCCGCTGCGCGCGGCCGCGTGTTGTAGTTCGAACTCATCGTCATTCCATAAGCGCCGGCCGACATGATGGCGACGAGATCGCCTTCGGCCAGACTCAGTTCGCGCTCGTGACCGAGAAAATCTCCGGTCTCGCACACCGGGCCGACGATTTCATAGCGCCGCGCCGGCGTGCGCCGCGGCCGCACCGGCTGGATATCGTGCCACGCGTCATAGAGCGCCGGGCGTATCAGATCATTCATCGCGGCATCGATCACCGCAAAATTGCGGTCCGCGCCGTGCTTCAGGTATTCGACCCGCGCCAGCAGGATGCCGGTGTTGCCGACCAGCGAACGGCCCGGTTCAAACATGATGGTCTGCTTGCGGTCGCCCAGGCACGCCGTCAGCGCATGTATATAGTCGGCCACCGCCGGCGGCGTCTCGTCGCGATAGCGTATGCCGAGGCCGCCGCCTATATCTATATGCGCGATAGCTATACTCTCGGCGGCCAGGCGGTCCACCAGGCCCAATAATTTTTGCAGTGCAGCGATAAAGGGGGGGATTTCCGTGAGCTGCGAACCGATATGGCAATCGATGCCGGTCACGCGCAGGTTGGCCATGCCTGCTGCTTCGCGATACAACGGCAACGCGGACTCAAAAGGAATGCCGAACTTGTTCTCCTTGAGCCCGGTGGCGATGTAAGGGTGGGTTTTGGCGTCGACATCGGGATTGACCCGCAGGCTGACCGGCGCAATCTTTCCCATCTCGCCGGCCACCTGGTTTAGCTTTTGCAGCTCGCTGGCGGATTCAACGTTGAAGCACCGGATGCCGGCGTCCAGCGCCGCGCGCATTTCGGCGGTCGTCTTGCCGACGCCGGAGAACACGGTTTTTTGCGCATCGCCGCCGGCGGCGAGCACGCGCGCGAGTTCGCCGCCCGACACGATGTCGAAACCGCTGCCCAGTCGCGCCAGCACATTGAGCACCGCCAGGCTGGAATTGGCTTTCACCGCATAGCAGATCAGGTGGTCGCGTCGTGCGAGCGCGTCGTCATACGCGCGATAGGCGGCTTCGAGGGCGGCGCGCGAGTATATATAGCAGGGCGTGCCGAACGTCGCGGCGATACGGTCGAGCGCGACAGCTTCAGCGTGCAGCGTCTCATCGCGGTAAGCGAAGTAGCTCACTTCGCTCCCGGGCTTTTCTTCTCGTCGGCGGGCGTGTCTGCAGTGGCGGGCAGCGCAGCGGCGGATTTTTTCTCGGGAATATACAGCGGCCCCTTGAGGCCGCAAGCCGCCAGGGTAGCCGCCACTATCAACAACAGAAAAGTTTTACGCATGATTTTTCGCGCGTTATATGCCCGGGAATATTAGCACAGAGGTCACTCACGCCAGCAGGTAACGGATCGCGTCGCGCCGCAGCGCCAGTCGCCTTTCCTTGTAGTCGGGCAGCACGCTCGCAACCCAGTGCCAGAAACGCGGCGAATGATTGGGCTCCCGCAAATGCGCGAGCTCGTGGACCACGACGTAATCGATCAGCGCCGGCGGCGCCTGGATCAGCCGCCAGTTGAGGTGCACGCGCCCGTCGGGGTGGCAGGTGCCCCACCGCGTTCTGGCGTTTGACAGGCGGATGGTCGGGGCGCGCACGTCGAGCACCCGCGCGAAATGCCCGGCGCGCTGCTCGAACCACCCTTGCGCGGTATCGCGCAGCCAGGCGACCACGTGCCGCGCCAGAATATCGGGGTCGTCAGTCCCGGTGCCGACAGTCAAACATTTGCCGCAGCGCGTCGTGATCTTGCTGGCGGCGTCAACCTCAAGCGTCAGCGGTTCGCCCAGCGCCATCACGGTGGCGCCGGCCTGCCAGGTAAACGGCGGCGGGCGGCGCGCCTGCCAATCCGTCAGCTTGCGCGCGATCCAGTGCGCGTGCGACGCCAAAAGGTTGTCGATGCGCGACTGGGTGGCGCGCCACGGCGCGCCCACCCGCAGCCCGTTCTCATCGATGATCAGCGTAATGCTGCGGCGGCGCTGGCTGCGCTTAAGCGTGTATTCGATCGGGCTACCGCTGAGCACGAAACGACACCGGCTCACGGCTTGCAGCGGCGCGGTGCCGCGCATGAAATCCAGCAATGAAGGCCTACGCGCGGCCATGTTCCAGGCGCGGTATTTCGGTTTCGATCCACGTTTCGACTTCGCGCGTCAGCGCAGCGGCTTTCTTGCCGCGGCTGTCGATCGGTTTGCCGATGCTGACCGTGATGGTGCCCGGGTACTTGCGGAAGGCGTGGCGCCCCCAGCACGTGCCCGCGTTGTGCGCGACTGGCAGCACCGGCGCGCCCGCATGCACGGCAATCGCAGCACCACCGGTCTGATACGTGCCGCGCGCGCCCGGCGCGATGCGCGTGCCTTCGGGAAAGACGATAATCCAGAAGCCGCGCGCAATGCGATCCTTGCCTTGCGCAAGCATCTGCTTTAGCGCCCGCATGCCGGCAGTGCGATCGATCGCCACCGGCGACAACATGGCGAGCCCCCAGCCGAAAAACGGTATCCACAGCAGCTCGCGCTTGATCACGTAAACCTGCGGCGGGAAAATCACCTGGAACGCGAGCGTTTCCCATGCCGACTGGTGCTTGGACAGCACGACACAGGCCTGGGCGGGGACATTCTCCGCGCCCAGCACGCGGTAACGGATACCGCAAATGGTTTCGGCGCCCCACAGAACCAGCCGCGTCCAGGTAGTGATGACGCGATAGCGCGTGAATGGGTCGAACGGAAACGTCAGCAGCGAGATGACCGCGAACGGCGGGGTAATGACGATCTGGAATGCTGCAAACAGGCCGGAGCGCAACAAGACGCTCATTGCGTGATGGACTTCACTGCCTCATTGAGGTCGGCGAAGGTCTGCGTATGCGGCGGCAGGCCGCCTTTTGCGGCGGTCTGCTTGCCTTTGCCCGTCAGCACGAGGATGGCTTTTGCCCCGACCGCTGCCGCCGCCTGCAGATCGCGCAGCGAGTCGCCTATGCACGGCACGCCCGCCAGTTCGGTATTGAAGCGGTGCGCGATGTCTTCCAGCAGCCCGGGCTTGGGTTTGCGGCAGTTGCAGCCCGCATCCTGCGCGTGCGGGCAGAAGAACACCGCATCGATGCGGCCGCCGACAAGCCCCAGCGCCTTGTGCATCTTGTCGTGAATGGCGTTCAGCGTCGCCACTTCGAAGAGTCCGCGGCCGATGCCGGACTGGTTGGTCGCCACCACCACGTGATAGCCGTCCTGGTTCAGACGGGCGATGGCTTCCAGGCTGCCCGGGATCGGTTTCCACTCGGCGGGCGACTTGATGTACTCCGCGCTGTCGACGTTGATCACGCCGTCGCGGTCGAGGATGATGAGTTTCATGCGGCGAGCTTGGAGAGGTCGGCGACGCGGTTCATGCCGAGGCGCAAATCGCTCAGCAGCGCGAGGCGATTCTTGCGCAGCTCGAGGTCGTCGGCCATGACCATGACTGATTCAAAAAACGCATCCACCGGTTTTTTCAATATCGCAAAGGTCTTGAGATAACCAGTGTAATCGCCTTTTTCGAACAGCGGCGTCGCCTGCCTGACGGCGGTTTCAATGGCCTGAAAAAGCTCGCGCTCGGCGGGATCCTGCAATTTTCCGGCTTCGGCGTGCGCAACCGTTTCGCCTTTGCCCTCGGCTTGCTTGAGAATATTGGCGACGCGCTTGTTCGCCGCGGCCAGGCTTGCGGCTTCCGGCAGGCTGGCAAAGGCGCGCACGGCCGCCAATTGAATCGGTACCTGGTCGAGCCGGGTCGGCCCCATGCAGAGCACCGATTCGACTTCATTTGCCGTGTAACTCGCTTCACGCAGGTAGCCACGCAGCCGTTCGAGTACAAAAAGCTGCAGATCGGTGTGCGCGTCACCCAGCATTCCCGACGGGAACGCGGCAAAGGCTTCATTTACCAGGTCGTGCAGGGATATGACGAGGTTGTTCTCGATAAGGATGCGCACCACGCCCAGCGCATGACGCCGCAATGCGAAAGGGTCTTTGTCGCCGGTCGGCTGCTGGCCGATGCCGAACATCCCGGTCAGAGTCTCCAGCTTGTCAGCCAGCGCAAGTGCAATCGCAATACTGTTTTTGGGCGGGGCATCGCCGGCAAATCGCGGCTGGTAATGCTGCTGGACAGCTTCTGCCACGCGCGGGTCTTCGCCATCGGCGAGCGCGTAGTAGCGGCCCATGATGCCTTGCAGTTCGGGAAATTCGCCGACCATGTTGGTGGTGAGATCCGCTTTCGCCAGCAAAGCGGCACGGTCCGCGAGTTTCGGGTCAGCGCCGATTTTCTGCGCGATAGCCGCAGCGAGTTTTTGCACGCGCCCGACGCGGTCGAGCTGGCTGCCCAGCTTGTTGTGATAAACGACCTTGGCAAGTTGCGGCACGCGGTCTTCGAGGCGGGTTTTCTTGTCGGTCTCGAAGAAAAACCGCGCATCAGCAAGGCGCGGGCGCACCACGCGCTGGTTGCCTTCGACGATATTCTTCGGGTCGGCGAGCCGCATATTGCTCACGATCAGAAACTTGTTGATGAGCTTGCCGGCGGCATCGAACAGCGGGAAGTACTTCTGGTTTTGCCGCATGGTGAGCACCAGGCATTCCGGCGGCACCGACAGGAACTCGGTTTCGAACTCGCCGACGTAAACCGACGGGTGCTCGACCAGCGCAGTGACTTCTTCGAGCAGGGGAGCATAGTCGGCATCCGCGCCTAAAGAGGCTTTAAGCGCAGACGCCCGCTCCGCGAGCTGGCGCGCGATGTCGGTTTGGCGCTCGTCAAACGATGCGATGACACTGCCGTGGGCGGCGAGGGCCTCTTCATACGCATCGGCCGTCGCCACGGAGATATCTTTGACACCCTGGAAACGGTGCCCGTGAGTGACGCGGCCTGCTGCCAGTCCCAATACGCTGACCGGCACGATCTCGGCGCCGTGCAGCGCAACCAGGCCATGCGCCGGACGCACGAATTGCACCGTAGTCACGCCGTCAGCCAGTTGATAGCCCATCACTTTGGGGATGGGCAGTTTTGCGATCGCTTCGTCCAGTGCGGTCTGCAGTCCAACCGCCAGCGTAACGCCCGCGATGGTCTGGTTGAGGAAAACGTATTCGGCGTTGCCCTCGGTTTTTCGCTCGAGTTGGCTGGCCGTGGCGCCTTCCTTCTCCAAACGCTTGGCGAGCGCAGGCGTGGGCTTGCCATCCGCGCCGTAGGCGACTTTGGAAGGCATGAGCTTTTTCGATTCGGCCCGGTCGGTGCCCTTGGTCAATACGTCCGGGATGAGCGCTGCCAGCCGGCGCGGCGTGGCAAAGACGCGGACTACTTTCGCATCAGTGGCTGTCAGTTGCGCTTTGGCGAGGCCCGCTGCAATGCCGTTGCCGAACGCTGCGCCGAGCCGCTTGAGCGCTTTGGGCGGCAATTCTTCCGTGAAGAGTTCGACCAGCAGATTGGCGCTCATGCCGCATCCCGCTGGTCGAGGACGGTCCTGAGCGCGGCCAGGTCGATGTCCAGCGCCTGCAGCGTCCCCGGCTTGCACATGGGGAAACCGGCGCGAACGCGCGAATCCAGGTACGCCTGCGACACGCTGCGCGCGAGATTGCGGATCCGGCCGATATAGGCCGCGCGCTCGGTAACCGATATTGCGCCGCGTGCGTCCAGCAGATTGAAGGTGTGCGCTGCTTTCAGCACCTTTTCATAGGCGGGCAGCGCGAGCTTGGCGGCGATCAGGCTTTTCGCATCGGTTTCATGGTCGGCGAAATGCCGGAACAGGGTCGCTGCATCCGCAAGCTCGAAGTTATAGGTCGATTGCTCGACTTCGTTCTGGTAATAGACATCGCGGTAGGTCACGCCCGGCGTCCACACCAGGTCGAACACGTTTTCGACACCTTGCAGGTACATGGCGAGGCGTTCGAGCCCATAAGTGATTTCGCCAGTAATCGGTTTGCAATCGATGCCGCCCACCTGCTGAAAATAAGTGAACTGCGTGACTTCCATGCCGTTCAGCCACACTTCCCAGCCGAGGCCCCAGGCGCCGAGCGTGGGGTTTTCCCAATCGTCTTCGACGAAGCGGATGTCGTGCGCCTTGGGATCGATGCCGATGGCAACCAGCGAGCCGATATAGAGATCGAGAATCTCGAGCGGCGACGGCTTCAGCACGACCTGGTATTGATAGTAGTGTTGCAGGCGGTTCGGATTGTCGCCATAACGCCCGTCTTTCGGACGGCGCGACGGCTGCACATAGGCGGCGCGCCACGGCTCGGGACCGATCGCGCGCAGAAAAGTCGCGGTGTGCGAAGTGCCGGCGCCGACTTCCATGTCGTACGGCTGCAGCAGCGCGCAACCCTGCTGGTCCCAGTATTGCTGAAGCCGCAGTATCAATTGCTGAAAAGTCAGCATAGTGTTTCCGTTGCGCTAGTGCGTTGGCAAGTCGCGAATTTTACTGGTTCCCCGCACCACTAGCCACCCTCCGCCGAGCGCCAGTACCAGTGAAAGCGCGATGATAGGGAGATTGCCCCAGCGCACGAAGGGGGTGGTGCCCGCATACCCCTGCACGTCGCCGTTGACGACGGCGCGCGCGAACTCGGGCGCGGCCGCGCGCACCTTGCCGCGCAGGTCGATGATTGCGGTCATGCCGGTGTTGGTCGCGCGCAGCATATAGCGGCCGGTTTCGAGCGCGCGCGCCTGCGAAATCTGCAGGTGCTGCTGGGGCGCGATCGAGCGGCCGAACCACGCCACATTGCTGATGTTGACGAGCAGTGTGGCCTGCGGCAATTGGCGGATGATTTCCGCGCCGAAGACGTCTTCATAGCAGATGTCGACAGCCACGCGCTGGCCGGCGATTTCGAGCGGCTGTTGCGTGTCCGCGCCGCGCGAGAAGTCGAGCAGCGGAATTTGCGTGACTTCGAAAAACCAGCCGAACAGGGGTTTTAACGGCACGAATTCGCCGAATGGCACCAGGTGGGATTTGCGATACATCTGCGTCGGCGCCATACCCAGCGAGAGCACGCTGTTGTAATAGTCGCGGCTGGTGCTGCGCTCGGGCACGCCTATCAGCACGTCGCCGCCGTTGCTGCGCGCGTGTGTCGCCAGCCCGGCCAGGTAGTCCGCGGGCACTTCATGCAGAAACAGCGGCAGCGCGGTTTCCGGCAGCACGATCAGGCGCGCATGGCTGGCGACGACGAGGTCGCGGTACGTATCTAGCGTAGACGCGACGCGGTCGGGGCGCCATTTCATGTCCTGCGCGATATTTCCCTGCAGCAGGCTCACGCTGACTGGTGCGCCGGCCGGGGCGGTCCACGTAATTTGGAGCAGCAGATAGCCGCCGATCCAGAGAAGGGCAAGGATGAAGGATGCAGGATGCAGGATGACTGACGGAATTCGCGGGCGGCTGCCACGATCACCCTTCATCGTTGCAAATGCATACCAGGCGACAAGTGCGCCGGCGGTCAACGCGGTGGCAAAAGTGGCGCCGTAGACTCCCAGCACCGGCACATAACCGGCGAGCGGGCTGGCGGGAACCTGCGAATAGCCGAGCGCGAGCCACGGAAACCCGGTGAAGAGCCAGCCGCGCACCCAGTCGGCGAGCGTCCACAGCGCGGGCAGGACCACCAGCGTAGCCATCACCGAGCGCGTGCCGAGCACGTGATACGCGTAGCCGATCGCGGCCGGATAGCATGCGAGGATGCAGCAGAACAGCAGGGTCAGTACTGCGGCCAGTGGCGCCGGCATGGCGCCGAAGTCATGCAGGCTGACGTATACCCAGCTCACGCCGGCAAGAAAATAACCGAGCCCGAACACGAAGCCGATCAACAGGGCGCGGCGACGGCTGCCGGCGTCCCGCCACAGCACCATCAACAGCGCGAGCGCGGCGATCAGCAGCGGATAAAGATAAAACGGCGCGAAACCCAGCACGGCCATGGCGCCGGCGAGCGCCGCGAGCGGTAGCGCAGGGATGCGGGACAATACGCCGTGCGGGACCACGCTCACGCCCGGACTTTAGGCACTCTTGGCGCCGGGCTTTTTTTCGACCAGCAACAAATGCAGCCGCCGGCTGTCCGCGCGCAGCACTTTGAAATTCAGGTCCTCGACGGCCATCTGCTCGCCGCGCTTGGGCATGCGGCCGAACTGCTTCAGGACCAGGCCGCCGATGGTGTCGTGGTCGGCATCGTCGAAGCGCGTGCCGAACGTCGTGTTGAACTTGGCGATCTCGGTCACCGCCTTGACGCGCCAGGCGCCGCTCTTGTCGGCGATGATGTCGTCCTCGGTTTCGTCGAAATCGTACTCGTCCTCGATGTCGCCGACGATCTGCTCGAGCACGTCTTCGATGGTGACAAGGCCGGCCACGCCGCCGTACTCGTCGACCACGATCGCCATGTGGTTGCGGTTGGCGCGGAAATCCTTGAGCAGCACGTTGAGCCGCTTGGATTCGGGAATGAAAACCGCCGGGCGCAGCATTTGGCGCACGTTGAACTCCTCTTCGCCTGCGTAATAGCGCAGCAGGTCCTTGGCGAGCAATATCCCGATGACGTGGTCCTTGTTGTCCTCGATCACGGGAAACCGCGAGTGGTTGGTTTCGATCACCAGCGGAATGAACTTGTCGGGCGGCTCGCCGATATCGATGACGTCCATTTGCGCGCGCGGGATCATGATGTCGCGCGCCTGCATTTCCGCCACCTGCATCACGCCCTCGATCATCGACAGCGCGTCGCTGTCGAGCAGGTTGCGGTCGTAGGCCGAGCGCAGCAGTTCGACCAGCTGATCGCGGTCTTCCGGTTCGCGCATGAGGAGCGCGCCGATCCGTTCGAGCCAGGTGGGTTTGGGGGGGCTATCGTTCATGTTTGCGTGAGGGCCGGGTTTTTTTCGTTGTTTCGCCGTACGGGTCGGCATAGCCGAGGCGCGCGAGGATGCGCGTCTCGAGTTTTTCCATGCGCTGCGCGTCGGCGGCGCACTCGTGGTCAAAGCCCTGCAGGTGCAGCACGCCGTGCACCGTCAGATGCGCGTAGTGCGCTTCGCGGTCCACGCCGCGCAGGCGCGCTTCGCGCGTGACCACCGGTGCGCAGATCGCGATGTCGCCTTCAAGCGGGTTTTTTTCGGAATAGATGAAAGTCAGCACGTTGGTCGCGTAATCGCGCCCGCGGTAATTGAGATTAAGCTGGCGCGCTTCGCGTGCGCCGACCAGGCGCAGCGTGAGGCTGGCTTTTTTGCGCAGCGCCGCGAGCACCCATCGCCTGAGCTTGGCGCGCGACGGTAATTGTGCGGAGCGGACGCCATACTGGAGCGAGAGTGCGGGCTCAGGCGTCCGGCCCGGCTTGCGCTTTGGTGTGCCGCTCATAGGCATTGACGATACGTTGCACCAGCGGGTGGCGCACCACGTCGCTCGACTGGAAATGGGTGAAGGCGATGCCGCGCACGCGTTTCAACACGGTGCTCGCTTCGATCAGGCCGCTTTTGTGGCCGCGCGGCAAATCGATTTGCGTGACGTCGCCGGTGACCACCGCCTTGCTGCCGAAACCGATGCGGGTGAGAAACATTTTCATCTGCTCGGGGGTGGTGTTTTGCGCTTCATCGAGGATGACGAACGCCTGGCTCAACGTGCGCCCGCGCATGAAGGCGAGCGGCGCGACCTCGATGGCGCTGCGTTCCAGCAGTTTCGCCACCTTGTCGTAGCCCATCAGGTCATAAAGGGCGTCGTAGAGCGGCCGCAAATAGGGGTCGACTTTCTGCGCGAGGTCACCCGGCAGGAAGCCCAGGCGCTCGCCGGCTTCGACCGCCGGGCGCACCAGCACGATGCGCTTGACGTTGTCGCGCTCGAGCGCATCAACCGCGCACGCCACCGCCAGATAAGTCTTGCCGGTGCCGGCAGGGCCGATCGCGAATGTGATGTCGTGCTTCTGGATTTGCTGCAGATAGCCGACCTGGCGCGGCGTGCGTCCGTGCAGGTCGGGGCGGCGGGTCTTCAGTTGCGGCGCGTCGCCGGCAGCGGCGGGTTTTACGCGCGCGACTTCAATCAGGCCCAGTTGCACGTCTTCCACCGACAGGCTGCGCTTGGCGCGGGCATAGAATTTCTCGAGCGCCTGTGCCGCGAGTTCCGTCTGGTCGGGTTCGCCGCTCAACGCGAAGCGCTCGCCGCGCCGCGCGATCACCACGTCGAACGCGGTTTCGATCTGGCGCAGGTTTTCATCCAGCACGCCGCACAGGTTGGCAAGGCGCTGGTTGTCGACCGGCTTAAAAGAGACTTCGGCGGGTTTCAAGCGTGGACGAGCGCGGGCTTGCCGCGCAAAGTGTGCGCCAGCGCGGCGGTGATGGTGACGTCGATGAATTGTCCGATGAGCCGCGGCTGCCCGATAAAATTGACGACGCGGTTGTTGTCGGTGCGGCCGGCGAGCTCACGCGCGTCTTTTTTCGACACGCCTTCGACCAGGATGCGTTGCGTAGTGCCGGCCATGCCTGCGCTGATGGTTTGCGCCTGGGTTTTGAGCAGCGTCTGCAGTTCGCGCAGGCGCGCGAGCTTGACCTCGTGCGGCGTGTCGTCAGGGAACGCGGCGGCGGGCGTGCCCGGACGCGGGCTGTAGACGAAGCTGAAACTCGCGTCGAACCCGACTTCTTCGATCAGCTTCAGGGTGGCCGCAAAATCGTCGGCGGTTTCGCCCGGAAAACCGACGATAAAGTCGGAAGTAATCGAAATATCGGGCCGCGCTTTGCGCAGCCGGCGCACGATGGATTTGTATTCGAGGACGCTATAGCCGCGCTTCATCGCCGCCAGCACGCGGTCCGAGCCCGACTGCACTGGCAGGTGTACGTGATTGACCAGTTGCGGCAGCCGCGCGTAGACGTCGATCAGGCGCTGCGTGAATTCGCGCGGGTGCGAAGTGGTGTAGCGCAGCCTTTCGATGCCGGGAATGGCGGCAACATATTCGAGCAGCAGGGCGAGGTCGGCGGGCGCGTCCGCGGACACGGCGCCGGCATCACGCACCATCGTAGCGGATTCACGAACCGTTGCACGGTAGGCATTCACGTTCTGCCCAAGCAGGGTGATTTCTTTGACACCCTGCTGCGCGAGTTCGGCGACGTCGGTCAGGACGTCTTCGAGCGGCCGCGATACCTCTTCGCCGCGCGTGTACGGCACCACGCAAAAAGTGCAGTACTTACTGCAGCCCTCCATGATCGAAACAAACGCGCTGCCGCCCTGCACGCGCGCCGGCGGCAGGCAATCGAATTTTTCAATTTCGGGAAACGAGATGTCGACCTGCGGTTTGCCGGTGGCGCGCCGCGCCGCGATCATCGCCGGCAGGCGATGCAGGGTCTGCGGGCCGAACACGAGATCAACGTAAGGCGCGCGTTTGACGATGGCCGCACCCTCCTGGCTGGCGACACAGCCGCCGACGCCGAAAATGATTTCGGGCCGCAGTTGTTTCAGATGTTTGACGCGGCCCAGATCGTGAAAGACTTTTTCCTGCGCTTTCTCGCGCACCGAGCAGGTATTGAACAGAATCACGTCGGCGTCGTCGGGGCTCGCGGTCGCCACCATGCCGTGCGCCGCGTGCAGTACGTCGGCCATCTTGCCCGAGTCGTACTCGTTCATCTGGCAGCCGAAGGTCTTGATGTAGTACTTGGACGGCACTAGGGCTTCTTGACCTGCGCCTGTTCCTGCGGCGTCAGTATATAGATGCGCGCGATGTCGCCATTCATGTCGAGGGTGTACACAACGTCCGCTCCCGGCGGCAAAGCTTCGTGCAGGATGTAGCGGTTGTTCTCGTCGTAAATAACGCCGCCCGGCGCCAGTTTGAACGGCGCGGTCCCGCCAAAGTTGATGTAGGGCAGCGGCAGCCGTTGCGCGCCGACCTTCGCGGGTTTGGCGTTGGCCGGCAGCGTGCGCAGCTGGGCGTACGCGACGCCGGTCGTCAGCAGTATCACGGTCAGCGACAGTGCCAGAAGCTGGCGCATGGCCTCAAATGCGTGTTTCAAAGTGGATTCGAAACCCTTTTAAATCAGATGGCTGCATTATAACCGAGAGCCTGTGGCGCCGCTCAGGGGTGGCGATTATACCTAATGATAATGCGCGTTCAGCGAATGCGCGAAAACGCCGGATTTGGCTGGCGGTACACGCGCCAAAAATGGAAAAGGGCTTGCGGCGCGGCGCCGTAGCGTCGCACACAGGCGACGAGTGGATTATCGGGAGTCCTTATTGTGCTCAAAAATCCGCTGTAGCCGTGCCGACCTGTCGGCTATGGTTTTTAATATACCTTCAACCAGGATCTTTTCCTCGTTCGAAAAATTTATCGATTTTTCTACATCCAACGCTATGGACGGAAGACGTGAGGCCAATTCGATGCAAACACTTGCGATGTACCGTTTGTTAACGCCTGCAGCGTCTGCGAGTTTCTCCCAGTGTCGCAACTGAATCCATTCCGGCCGGTTGTCGCCGCCGATCTTGAACGCAAGGTTGTGCGTCAGCCCTGGATATACCGCGGTGCATAGCAGATCGTAGAACGGAGCAAGCTCGACGCCGGCGGGAATCATCAGCAGCGACAGATTTTTGCCGTGCGCGTCGCTGTTCCCGATAAGATAATTAAAGATCGTCCAGGAAATTAGATTTTGTACATCCTTTGCCGGCTCGCGACAGTAATTCCGTAAGATGGCAAAACAATCGTTGAGGCTTGGCCCCCCCTCTTTTTCGTATTTTTTCGAGGAGGGGAGATTCAATGCCTGGCAAAAGTCGATCTGGTGCAGCCTCGTTAGTCGTTCACCGACCTTGACGCGGTCGTATCGCTCAACCAGGTACACCGTCTCCGCTTGTCTGTGAAGCGATGCCTTGGGAACAGGTAAGCCCGCTTTATCTGCAAGCGTCATGCAAAACATTTCATTTGCGGTGGTATTGGCAAAACCCGCAATGTTGGGCTTAAGGATATGCGAACTTGGAGCGTTCCCGCGCCCTAGAAAAAACGCGCCGTCCTTTAGCAGAACGGGAAGCTTTTGCTGCGCACCTGCCAGTGAAAGTCTCAGCTCGTCGTTGTCCGCCGTTATGAGTGGCCGCTTCTCAAGTGAGTGCAGCATCTCATTTAGCCGCTTGTCTGGAAGCGGATCGTAGTCGCCGGTAGCGGACGGTGTGCTCTCGGGCAATAGTAGCGAAATTGCACCCGCGCAATCGCCCCCGATTTCTTCCAGGAGACCAAAGGTATTTTTCTCCGACACCTGCCTCAGGTGCGCGATGGCGCTGCGAATCTCGCCTTCTGGCAATAGATTCTCGAAAAATGGCCGAACGACGTCGTCCCCGTACTCATCTGCGGAAGGCGGAAGCGGAATGGAAAGAGCCACAAGATTGGGCGAACGTAACCACGCGGGCGCATGCTGAAAGTACAGCCG
Organism: Betaproteobacteria bacterium; assembly: GCA_947474275.1. Lineage (GTDB taxonomy): Bacteria > Pseudomonadota > Gammaproteobacteria > Burkholderiales > SG8-41 > PALSA-1004. The sequence goes on along the minus strand of CANJHY010000028.1, from coordinate 7,340 downwards.
TCCTTTTTCGTCGCGAAGCGTCCCGGCCAACTCCGCATTAAAGTAGACGTTAAGGACGTTGGCCATCTTCGCTCCAGAAAGGTTTCTTAGGGCCAAGATATGCAGCGAGTCCAAGTCCGTTGAGCACTTGAAGGACCTTTCCGATATGGAGCGTCGCTTTGCCGTTCTCCAAATCAGAAAGAAAACGCACTCCCACCCCGCAGAGCTGCGCTGCCTGTGATTGCTTTAGCAGCATTCGCTTTCTGGCATCACGCACCGCATCGCCAATATCTTTGGCGGTAGAGATTTTCCCGACCGGGGTATTGATCGTCATTTGACCACTCAGAAGGCTTATTTATTACCGATCGGTAATATTGTGCGCATAGGATCGGTTTGTCAATTGCAATATTCCTGATCGGGAATAAATCATTCCCAGACGAGCCCTGGCGCTGAAATATTCCCGGTCGGGAATAAAAATGGAATTCCTTTATTTATCTTATCGACCATTAAAAGGTGCAGAAAACCCCAGACTCGCCGGCGTCACATATGCTCGACACGCGCATTGATTTGCCATCGGCAGCCGGTATTCAGGATGTGTTCAGGCATTTGGCGAACGACCTAAGCCGAACGGAAGCAATTGCCGCCGAGATTGAAAGCGCGATCGGTCAGGGTCGGAAGGTGCTGGTGTTGACCGAACGCACCGAACATCTGGATGCAATTCTAAAAGCGCTGACGGACAAGCAGCTATCACCATTCATGCTGCATGGCCGGATGTCGAAAAAAAACGTGCAAAACTGATCACAGAGTTGCATGCGCTGTCACCTGATGCACCGCACATCTTGCTTGCCACAGGAAAGCTGGTCGGCGAAGGGTTTGACCATCCACCGCTGGACACCTTGGTGCTGGCAATGCCGATTTCATGGAAGGCTACACTACAGCATTACGCTGGCCGACTTCACCGCGAACATGTAACCAAGACTGATGTGCGATCATTGATTTTGTAGACACAGGCCACCCGGCGTTACTGCGAATGTGGGACAGGCGTCAACGCGGATACCGTGCTATGGGACACAAGATTGGGAATTGATCTGCGTTGGATTGCAATATGCTGAACCGAGCTGCTGAAAAAAAAGTCCGGAAGCCTTGTTTTAACTTGGCTTTCCGGACTTCTTTGGACCGCTTATTACTTCTTGGAACAATGTTACTGGTGGTGATGGGTGGAATTGAACCACCGACCTTGGCGTTATGAGTGCCACGCTCTAACCAACTGAGCTACATCACCAAAAACCGGATTTTCGTTGCCTGAGGCGGGTCAGTCAATCGGCCGTTGCGCCGCAAATCGCCTAAGGCAAGGCGCCGGAGTCTAGATTTCGACCCCCGATTTGTCAAGAATGGCCGCTTGCGGCGGCGTTACCCCGTTCATCGCCGGGCAATGACCGCCGGGCAGTCTCTTTTGCGGACTTCAGGCTGCGCCATTAAACTGCGCCTTCCCTGGTAATTATGATGGCCATGCATGGATTTTGACGTAATTATTGTGGGCGCCGGATTGGTCGGCGCAAGCCTGGCGCTGGCACTCCGCGGTGCCGGGTTGCGCATTGCGGTGGTCGACACGCAACTGCCGCGGCCAGTTGTCGATCCCACCGATTGGGACAGCCGGGTATACGCGATCAGTCCCGGCAGTGCCGAATTTCTGCAAACGTGCGGCGCGTGGAGTGCGCTCGACGCTGACCGTGTGTGCCGGATCGAAGACATGCTTGTTTTTGGCGACGACGCCGTTTCGGCGCTCAAATTTGGCGCCTACGATGCAGGCTTGCGCGAATTGGCGGTGATCGTCGAAAACCGTGAACTGCAGCGCGCGCTGGGACAGGTGCTGGAGAGTGCGCCGCAGGTGGAAATCATCGCGCCCGTGACGTGCACGGAATTGAATTTCACCACGGCTGCCGCGCAACTGGCGCTCGCGGACGGACGTCGCTTGCAAGCGCGCCTCATCGTCGGTGCCGACGGCGCGGATTCCTGGGTGCGCCGGCAGGCTGCGATTGACGTGACGACGCGGCCTTATCAGCAGACGGCGGTAGTTGCCAATTTTGCGCTCGCGCGGCCGCACCGCGGTGTCGCGGCGCAATGGTTTTTGCGCGATGGCGTACTGGCGTTGCTGCCGCTGCCTGGCGCGCGCGTCTCGATGGTGTGGTCGACTGCCATTGAACACGCGGCGCAGTTGCTCGCGTTGACGGCCGATGAACTGGCCGCGCAAGTCGCCGCGGCGGCGCAGAACAAGTTTGGCGACATGAGCTTGATTACGCCGGCGGCGGCGTTTCCGCTGCGCATGCAGCGCGTGCGGCGCCTGATACAGCCGCGCCTTGCCCTCATAGGGGATGCTGCGCATAATGTGCACCCGCTGGCAGGTCAGGGCGTGAATCTCGGTTTTCGCGACGCGCGCGAGTTGGCGCAGGTGCTGGCCGCACGCGGCGCGCAGGCCGATTGCGGGGACTATCATCTGTTGCGGCGCTACGAGCGCGCGCGGCGGGAAGATATTGCGACCATGCAGTTCACCACGGACACTTTGCAACGCCTGTTCAACAACGATGAACAGCGGCTGGCGAAACTGCGCAATCTGGGCCTGCGGCTCGCCAACCGGCAACCCTGGCTGAAGAACCTTTTAGTGCGGCATGCGGTCGTATAGCGTGCCGGATCGAAACCAACCCCCGTTAAGGATCATCATGCAAAAAGCCCATGCGATTATCGTTTTCCTGCTGCTGGCTTGCGTCAGTGCCGTTGCCGGCGCCAGCGAAGCCGCCGTCAAGGCGGCCTTTCAGAAAAAATATCCGGACGTGGTAGTAGAGAGCGTGGTGAAGACGCCGCTGCCCGGCATTTATGAAATCTTCGCGAACGGCGACCTGATTTATGCCGACGAGAAGGTCGTTCATCTCTTCGTCAACGCGACCCTGGTCGATACGGAAAAAAAGGTCAGCCTCACCGAAGAGCGCAAGAGCAAGTTGACGGCGATCAAGTTTGACCAGTTGCCGCTCAACCTCGCCGTCAAGAGAGTCAAAGGCAAGGGCACGCGCAAGCTTGCTTATTTTGCCGACCCGAATTGCGGCTATTGCAAAAAATTCGAACAGGACCTGACCAAGATCAACGACGTGACGATCTACGTGTTCTTCTACCCGGTGCTGGGGCCGGAATCGATTGAAAAAGCGAAATCGATCTGGTGCTCGAAAGACAAGCTCAAGGCATGGGATGACCAGTTGGTCAATGGCATAGCACCGACCGCCGCCGCTACCTGCGATACGTCGTCGATCGACAAAACGATTGCGTTCGGCAAACAAAAAGGCATTAGCGGCACGCCGACCATGTTCTTCATCGATGGCCAGCGCGTGCCCGGCGCAATTCCGGTCGAGATGATCGAGCAGCGCCTGGCTGCCGCCAAATAGGGGTTGCCGCCGCGGGGTGCGTGGCCGCCGACACAAGGCTGACTCCGATGGATGCCGCATTCACATTAGCCCCGGCCGTATCGTTTGATGCCGTTTCAACGCAGGCGTGGGCGCGGCTGCTCAAAGCGTGCGCGGTCTCCTTCCTGCTGCATGTCGTGCTGCTTGTCGGGCTGCCGGTAAATCCGACCGCTGGAGTGCCGCAGGTGGTGTCGACGATTACCGCGCGGCTCGAGCCTGCCGCGCAAGAGCCGGCGCCGGAGAGCGCCGCGTTACTGCCGGATCCGGCGGCTACGCCTGCGCCGCTCGCAGACCACCCGCAAAAACCGGCGGATGCCAAAACCGAAACCAGGAAGGAGCAGCCGCGCGCGAAAGAACCCGCCGCGGCGCCAAGCGGCGGCATTGAGGTGCCGTTCATACGCGACCCGACTTATTATTCGATGAAACAGCTCGACGTGTTGCCGCAGGCATTGACGCAGCCGCGGCTGGATTACCCGGAGTCCGCGACCAGTGCGAAAGTCGACGGGCGCGTGCACGTGCTGCTGTTGATCGACGAATTCGGCGTCGTCAACGACGCGTCGGTCATCGAGGCACAGCCCCCGGGCTATTTCGAGACCGCGGCGATCGCTGCGTTTCGCGCCGTGCGGTTCGTACCGGCGCAAAAACAGGGACACGCGGTGAAAAGCCGCATATCGCTGCAGGTCAAATATCTGTACGGCGACAGCGCGGGCGCGCAGCGCTAGGCGCTCAGTTTCCGGCCGGCAGCGGATAACCGTTAGGCAGCAGCACCCACATTTTGCCGCTTTGACGCATGCGCCCGGCGAACGCAGTGGCCTCGTTGCCGAAACCCCAGAAAAAATCCGCGCGCACCGCGCCGCGAATCGCGCCGCCGGTGTCCTGCGCCAGCATCAGCTGGTTGAGCGGCTGGGGCGCGTTCGGCATGGTGGTGGCGAGAAATACCGGCGCGCCGAGCGGAATGTAGCGCGCATCGACCGCGATGCTGCGGCGCGCGGTGAGCGGCACGCCCAGCGCGCCCAGCGGTCCCGGCAGATTGGGCGGCATTTCGCGGAAGAACACGTAGCTTGCGTTGTGGTTGAGCAGGTCCTGCAGCTTGTCGGGGTTTTGTTTCGCCCATGCCTTGATGCCCTGCATCGAAGCTTTTTCCAGCAGCAGATCGCCGCGGTCGACGAGCAGGCGGCCGATCGAGCGGTACGGGTGGCCATTCTGCTCGGCGTAACCGAGCGCGATCGTACCGCTGTTGTCGAGCTTGACGCGCCCCGAGCCCTGAATCTGCAGGAAGAAGAGTTCGACCGAATCCTCCACCCACACGAGTTCCTTGCCCGTCACGGGCGCCGCGCCGTTTTCGATTTGGGCGCGGTTGAAGTACGGCACGACTTTTTTGCCGTCGATGCGCCCGCGCAGCCGCATACCCTTCAGTTCCGGGTAAAGCTCGCTGAAGTCCACCACCAGCAGGTCGTCGGGCACGCCGTACACCGGCACGCGGTAGCGCGCGCTCTTCGTGCGGCTGCCGTTCAGCAGTGGTTCGTAGTAGCCGGTGACGAGACCGCTGTCGCTGCCGTCGGCGTTGACGACCTGGTAGGGCGTGAAGTTGGTTTCAAAAAAATGATAGAGGGTCTCGCGCGAGGGTTCGCCGAGAGTTGCTGCCACGCTGCAAACCGCCTGCCACGCAGGCTGGTTTTTCAGCGCGCCGCAACTGGTGAGAAACGCGCTCCATGCGAGTTGGGGGTTGTCTTCGCGCCAGCCGCTGATCGCGTCCCAGCCGGTTGCCCGCAACGGGTTGAAAGCGACGGGTGGTTTGGGCGTCGGAACTTCAACCGAAGGTTCTGGCTTGGTTGCGGGCACGGTGGGCGCTGGTGCTGGCGCCGGGACGGGTGCTGCGGGCGGCTTGCCGGGCAGCAGGGATTCGCAGGCGGCGAGCAAGGCCAGTGCGATCACGGCGATGCAGCGGAGTATCATGGGGCGCAGGCGAAGCACGATGCGCTTAAGAGTGCCTAACATGATGAAATACGTGTGCGTTGCTGCCAGAATTGGTGGGGCAAGGCGGCCATCGCCGATTCTGGCTGCAACCCTTCGGGCTGGCACGAGTTTTGGCCCATGGCGTTGTCGAAAAGCCCCTTGCTTAGAATGACTAAGCCGCGGGACTTTCTTCTAGCCCTGAGCCAAAATCGTGACAGCGCATCGCGTGTTTCATCATGTTAGGCACTCTAAGTATATAACACTGAAAGTTGGACATGCTCTGGTTGCTGCTTGAAGCAGGCACCGCACTCGCGGTATTGTTATTGATCGTCTGGTGGACGTGGCCGAAGAAACCGCCGCGCGATGGCGACTCCGGCGGGAGTTGAGCCGCGCCCGCATCGCTGCAATGCAGTTGCGTCAGTGCAGCACTCGCGGAATGGACAGCGTGAATTCCGCAACGGCGGCATCGAACTGCAGGCCGTCGTCGGCGACCATCTGGTAAGTACCGCGCATGGTGCCGACCGGTGTCGTGATCGCGGTGCCGCTCGTATATTCAAAACTCTCGTCGGGTCTCAGTTTCGGCTGCTCGCCGACGACGCCGAGCCCGCGCACTTCCTGCGACTTGCTGTCGGCGTCAGTGATGATCCAGTGGCGGCTGATCAGCTGCGCGGCGATGTTGCCGGTGTTTTTCAGGGTAATGGTGTAAGCAAACACGTAGCGGTCCTGGCCCGCGTCCGACTGCTCGGGGACGTAAGTCGTGCGCGTGGTGATGGTGATTTCGTATTTCTTGTCTGCAGTCATGGAGGTTTTGACGGCGCGCGCGGCGCAAAGTTCGAAGCCCGCCATTGTAACCGCTGACATGCCGAAACTATCGGAAAAACGACAATACCGGGTAGAATCCGCCCATGTACCGCATAGCATCCAGCATCTTGTCGGCAGATTTCGCGCGCCTCGGCGACGAAGTGAAGAGTGTGGTCGCCGCCGGCGCCGACATCATTCATTTCGACGTGATGGACAATCATTACGTGCCCAACCTGACGATCGGGCCGCTGGTGTGCGCGGCGTTGCGGCCGCACACGACAGCGCCGATCGACGTGCACCTGATGGTCAAGCCGGTGGACCGCATCATTCCCGATTTCGCGCAGGCCGGCGCCAACATCATTTCGTTTCATCCGGAAGCCTCCGAGCATATCGACCGCACCATCGGGTTGATCAAGGAGCACGGCTGCAAAGCAGGCCTCGTGTTCAATCCGGCCACGCCGCTCGATTATCTCGATCACGTGCTCGACAAGCTCGACCTCGTGCTCATCATGTCGGTGAACCCGGGTTTCGGCGGGCAGAAATTCATCCCCGGCGCGCTGGCCAAGCTGCGCGCGGTGCGCGAGCGCATCGCCAAATCGGGCCGCGATATCTGGCTCGAAGTCGACGGCGGCGTGAAGACCGACAACATCGCCGAAATCGCGCGCGCCGGCGCGGATACCTTCGTGGCCGGCTCGGCTATTTTTGGCGCCAAGGACTATAAGGCGACGATTGCGCAAATGCGCGGAGAACTCGCCAAGGTCAAATAAGTTTCCGCGCGCAACCAGCGCGGCTCTTTCCGCTTTTCATTCTGTAACGAACGCCGTGCCGCGGCGTCATTTCCCCCATGCCTAAAATCAAGTTTCCATTGCCGGTCAAAGCCGTGATGATCGATCTCGACGGCACCATGCTCGACACCGTCGCCGACCTCGCCATCGCAGTCAACCTGATGCTGGAAAAAATCGGCCACGCGCCGCTGCCCGAGGCGCTGGTGCGCAATTTTGTCGGCAAGGGCATACCCAACCTCGTGCAGCGCGCACTGGTCGGCGCCATGGAAGGCGAGCCGGATGCCGCGTTGTTCGAGCGCGCGCAGCCGGTCTATTACGATTGCTACGAAAGCGTCAACGGCAAGCACGCGGTGTTCTATCCCGGCGTGCG
>CANJHY010000027.1:0-34389 GCA_947474275.1 Betaproteobacteria bacterium | reverse complement strand
TTAAAATTTGGATGCGATGCCGAAACGCCGCAGCAGTTCGGCGGTCTCGATGAGCGGCAGGCCCATGATGCCTGAATAACTGCCGGTCAACGCGCGCACAAATATCGCGGCGTAACCCTGAATCGCGTAAGCCCCGGCCTTGTCGAGCGGCTCGCCGCCGGCGACATAGTCGCGGATTTCAGCATCCTCCAGCGGGCGAAACTCTACCGCGGAGGCTGACAACGCAGTTTCCACGTGGTCTTGTTGCGCGACCGCCACCGCGGTCAACACCTGGTGTGTTTTGCCGGACAGGCGCCGCAACAGGCGTTGCGCATGTTCCGCATCGTCTGGTTTGCCGATGATCCCGCCGTCGAGCACGACCGTCGTATCAGCGGCGAGCAGCGGATGCGCCGGCAGCTTGCGCGCCGTCAGTTGCCGCGCACCCAGCTCCGCCTTGGCGCGCGCGAGCCGCATGACATAAGCGTCCGGTGCTTCACCGGCGAGCGGTGTCTCGTCAACGTCCGCGCCCTGCAACTCCTCGAAGGCAACGCCGAGCTGCTGCAGCAATTCACGCCGCCGCGGGCTGCGCGAGGCAAGGTAAATTCGGGTGTCGCTTCGCATCATGAAAACCAGGATAGACGCCGGGCGATAGACGAAAGGGGGAAATTTCGATCTTCCGGCTCTCGTCTATCGTCTCTCCCCTCATTCCCTATGATATGGATGCCCTGCCAGCAGCGACACCGCGCGGTAGAGTTGCTCGGCGAGCAGGATGCGGCAAAGTCCGTGCGGCAGCGTCATTGGCGACAATGACAGCAATAGGTCGGCGTCCTGCTGCAGCTCGCGCGCCGTGCCGTCGGCGCCGCCGATGATGAATGCGACATCGTCGCCCTCCTGCTTCCAGCGCTCGATGTGGCGCGCGAGCTCAGCGGTAGACCAAGCCTTGCCGCGCTCGTCGAGCACGACTTTGTGGCTGCGCGCCGGCAGCGCTGCGCGTACGCGCTCCGCTTCGACTGCGCGCCATTGCTGGGTGGACTTTTCACCGCTGCCGGCGCGCGCGGCCGGCTTGATTTCGGTCAGTTCAATGCGCGCTTCGCGCGGCATGCGTTGCGCATATTCGGCAAACCCGGCGTTGATCCACGCCGGCATCTTGTGGCCGACCGCCAAGATGCGGATTTTCATGCGCGGAAATGGCGCTCAGCGCGCGCGACTGGCCGCGCGCTTCCTGGGCACGACGGCCGCAGCGCCCCACAGTTCTTCGAGATTGTAATGCAGGCGTATCGCCGGCTGCATGATATGAACGACGATAGAACCCAGATCGACCAGCACCCATTCGCCGGAGTCGGTGCCTTCGACCCCATGCACCGTGGCGCCGAGCGCCTTTGCTTTTTCCTGCACATTGTTGGCGAGCGCCTTGTTCTGCCGCGCCGAGTCGCCGCTCACGACGATCACCTTGTCGAACAGTGCCGTTATGCGGCGCACATCGAATACCACAATGTCGCGTCCCTTGATGTCCTCGAGCGCGTCCACGGTGGTCTTGGCCAGTTTATCGAGCCTCATTCACTTCCTGCGTAACGTAAAGATCATGGCTTCGAATATAGTCGAGAACCGGATCCGGAAGCAAATAGCGCGGGCTGACCCGGCGCGCGAGCGAGTCGCGGATCAGCGAGGCCGAAATATCGAGCGCGGCTATCGCCTGCGTCGCGATGCCGCCGGCCGGCGACAAATGCACGGCGAACGGCTGGTGAAGCTGGCGCGCCGCGTATTCGCGCGCGAGCGGCTCCGGCATGCGCGCCGGCCACGACTCCGGCGGAAAGCCCGGCCGGTGCGCGACAACGACGTGCGCCAGCGCGAACAACTCATGCCAGCGGTGCCACGTGGCAAGTTCCAGGAACGCGTCCGCCCCTAACAGCAAACATAGCGGACGCTTGGGGCCGATCTCCTGCCGCACTTCCATCAGGCTGTCGACGGTATAACCGGGGCCACTGCGCCTTACCTCGCGGTCATCGACGGTGAACAGCGGATTGCCATCGATCGCCAGCCGCGCCATGGCGAGCCGCTGCTCCGCCGTGACCTGCGGCACCGCGCGATGCGGCGGCGTGCCGCCCGGCATGAACCGCACTTCAGCCATGTGCATGGACTCGGCCAGTTCCTGCGCCAGCCGCAAATGGCCGAAATGGATCGGATCGAAAGTGCCGCCGAAAATGCCGATAGGCTCGATTGACATGCGTCAATCGAGCCGGAGAGGCGAGAGGAGAGAGGAGAGAGGCGGAAGACCCGCCGAATCGCGCGCCAACTGCGTCTGCCCCTCTCGCCTCTCGCCTTTCGCCTCTCTTGTCATGTCACAGGACCAAACGGCGGATATCCGACAGCACGCTGGAGAGATAGGCGATGAAGCGCGCACCCTGCGCGCCGTCGACCACGCGGTGATCGTACGAGAGCGACAGCGGCAGCATAAGCCGGGGTGCAAATTGCTTGCCGTCCCACACCGGTTTTATGACCGCCTTGCCGACGCCGAGGATGGCGACTTCAGGCGCGTTGATGATGGGCGTGAAATAAGTGCCGCCGAGGCCGCCGAGGCTGGAAATCGAAAAGCAACCGCCCTGCAGGTCGGTGGGGTTGATTTTGCCGTCGCGCATGCGGCTGCTGATGGTGCCGAGTTCCTTGGCAAGTTCGAGCAAACCTTTTTTGTCGGCATCGCGTATCACGGGCACGACGAGGCCAAGCGGCGTATCGACCGCCACGCCAATATTGAAATACTGCTTCAATATCAGGTTTTCGCCATCGGGCGACAACGATGCGTTGAAGTTCGGATACTGCTTCAGCGCCACCACCGCCGCCTTCATCAGGAAAGCGAGCAGCGTGAAGCGTATGCCTTCTTTTTTCGCTGCATCGGACTGCGATTTGCGGAACGCTTCGAGTTCGGTGATATCGGCTTCGTCCTGCTGCGTGACGTGCGGGATCGCGACCCAGTTGCGGTGCAGGTTCGCACCCGACAGTTTCTTGATGCGCGACAGCGCCTGCTTCTGCACTGGCCCGAACTTGGCGAAATCGACCTGCGGCAGGGGCAGGAGATTGAAGCCGAGTCCGCCGCCGCTGCCGCCGCGCGGCCGCGTCAGCTCGGTCTTGACGTAAGCCTGCACGTCTTCACGCAGGATGCGGCCCTTGGGACCGCTGCCCGTCACTTTCGAGAGATCCGCGCCGAGCTCGCGCGCGAAGCCCCGCACCGACGGGCCTGCGTGCACGAGCTTCAATTTCGCTTCATCGATCGGCTCGAGCGAAGCAGTAGGACTTGAGGACGCCGAAGGCGCTGAAGCCGGCGCAGCAGGCTGCGGAGCCGATGCTGGCGACGGTGCTGCGGCCACGGGTAGTGCTGCAGCGGCCGGTTGTGGTGCGGGCGTTGCCGCCGCGGCAGGTTGCGCCGCCGCGTCGAGCATCAATACCAGCGTGCCCTCGGACACCTTGTCGCCGACCTTGACCTTGATCTCTTTGACCGTGCCCGCACTGGGCGCCGGCACTTCCAACGTCGCCTTGTCCGACTCGAGCGCGATCAGCGGGTCTTCAGCCTTGACGCTGTCGCCGGGCTTGACCAGGATCTCGATGATCGGGATGTTCTTGAAGTCCCCGATATCGGGGACTTTGACTTCGACGAGGCTCATCTGCAATTACACCGTTGTCGGGTTCGGTTTCTCGGGATCAATGCCGTACTTCTTGATCGCTTCGGTGACTTTCTTGCGCGGCACCAGTTCCATGTCGGCCAGCGCCTTTAACGCAGCGACCGCGACGTAATTGCGGTCGACTTCGAAAAAGCCGCGCAGCTTTTCACGCGTGTCCGAACGCCCGAAGCCGTCGGCGCCAAGCGCATGAAAATGATGCGTGGGCAGCATGCCGCGCACCTGGTCGGCGAACATTTTCATGTAATCGGTCGACGCGATCACCGGGCCTTCGCGGTCCTTGAGGCAGATTTCGATATGCGAGAGGCGCGGCGTGGCTTCCGGATGCAGCATGTTCCAGCGCTGCACGTCGAGGCCGTCGCGGCGCAGCTCGTTGAAGCTGGTGACGCTCCAGATGTCAGCGGCAACGCCGAAGTCTTTTTCCAGCATGTCGGCGCCGGCGATGACTTCGCGCAGAATGGTGCCGCTGCCGAGCAACTGCACCTTGGGCGCGTTCTTCTTCGCCTTGCCTTCGCGCAGCAGATACATGCCTTTCAGGATGCCTTTCTCGACGCCCTCGGGCATCGCCGGATGCTCGTAATTCTCGTTCATCACGGTGATGTAGTAATAAATGTCTTCCTGCTCCTGATACATGCGGCGCAGGCCGTCCTGGATGATCACCGCGAGTTCGTACGCATACGTCGGGTCGTAGGCCACGCAATTGGGGATGGTCGCCGCCAGCAGATGGCTGTGGCCGTCTTCGTGCTGCAGACCTTCGCCGTTCAGCGTGGTGCGCCCCGCGGTACCGCCCAGCAAAAAGCCGCGCGCGCGCATGTCGCCAGCCGCCCAGGCGAGATCGCCGATGCGCTGGAAGCCGAACATCGAATAAAAAATGTAGAAGGGAATCATCGAAATGCCGTGCGTGCTGTACGCAGTCGCCGCCGCGATCCAAGACGACATCGCGCCCGGCTCGTTGATGCCTTCCTGCAGCACCTGGCCCTTCTGATCTTCCTTGTAGAACATCAGCTGGTCGGCGTCCTGCGGCGTGTAGAGCTGGCCGACGTGCGAATAAATGCCGAGCTGGCGGAACATGCCTTCCATGCCGAACGTCCGTGACTCATCGGGCACGATGGGCACCACGTACTGGCCGATCTTCTTGTCGCGCACCAGGGTCGTGAGTATGCGCACGAACGCCATGGTCGTCGATAATTCGCGCCCTGCGCCGCTCGCTTTGAGCAGAGTTTCGAACGCCGACAATGCCGGCACTTCGAGGGCTGCGGCCTTGCGCCGCCGCGCCGGCAGATAACCGCCGAGCGTCTCGCGCTTTTCGCGCATGTAATTCAGCTCGGGCGAACCTTCCGGGAACGTCAGGTACGGCACTTCTTCCAGCTTGTCGTCCGGCACCGGGATCCCGAAGCGGTCGCGAAATGATTTGATCGACGACGTGCCCATCTTTTTCTGCTGGTGGGTGATGTTCTGCGACTCGCCGGCTTCACCCATGCCGTAGCCCTTGATGGTCTTGGCGAGTATCACGGTGGGCTGGCCGGTGTGCTTCATCGCCGCCGCGTACGCAGCATAGACTTTGTACGGGTCGTGACCGCCGCGATTGAGACGCCAGATGTCGTCGTCCGACATGGTGGCGACCATTTCGAGCAGTTCGGGATATTTTCCGAAGAAATGTTTGCGCACGTAAGCGCCGTCCTTCGACTTGAACGTTTGGTACTCGCCGTCGACGCACTCCGCCATGCGCTTCAGGAGTATGCCCTTGGTATCGCGCATGAACAGCTCGTCCCAATAGCCGCCCCAGATCACCTTGATCACGTTCCAGCCGGCGCCGCGGAAGTCGGACTCCAGTTCCTGGATGATCTTGCCGTTGCCGCGCACCGGTCCGTCGAGCCGCTGCAGGTTGCAGTTGATGACGAAAATCAGGTTGTCGAGCTTTTCGCGCCCGGCGAGTGAAATCGCGCCCAGCGATTCCGGCTCGTCCATCTCGCCGTCGCCCATGAACGCCCACACCTTGCGGCCCTGCGCCGGCAGGATGCTGCGGTCTTTCATATAACGCATGAAGCGCGCCTGGTAGATCGCCATCAGCGGCCCCAGGCCCATCGACACGGTCGGGAACTGCCAGAAATCCGGCATCAGCCATGGATGCGGGTACGAAGACAGCCCTTTGCCATCGACTTCCTGGCGGAAATTGTCCATCTGCTCCGCGGTGAGCCGCCCCAGTATGAATGCGCGTGCATAGACGCCAGGCGCGGAATGGCCCTGCACGAACACGAGATCGCCGCCGAATTTTTCGCTTTGCGCTCGCCAGAAGTGATTGAACCCGACGTCGTAAAGCGTGGCCGCGGAAGCAAAGCTCGCGATGTGCCCGCCGACATTGGTGTCCTTGTTGGCGCGCAATACCATCGCCATCGCGTTCCAGCGCACGTACGAGCGGATACGGTGCTCGAGTGCGCCATCGCCGGGCATGTGCTCTTCGCTCTGCGGCGGAATGGTGTTCAGATAAGCGGTATTCGCGCTGAACGGAATATAGGCGCCGCTGCGGCGCGCTTTGTCGACGAGCTGTTCGAGCAGAAAGTGCACGCGCTGCGCGCCCTCGTGCTTGAGGACGCCGTCGAGGGCCTCCAACCACTCCTGGGTTTCCTGCGGGTCGGTATCAGGAATGTCCTGCATATCCATGGCATCGCCTTCGTGGGGTTTGCAGCGTCCGGTTTTACGGGGACTTGCCGGTTGAGCCCGGGCGCTTGTGGCGCCGGGTTTGTCAGGAGGAATTATAACATCGGCGCCAAATAATCCGGCGCCACGGCACCCGGCTTGGTCATCCCTTGGGAACGCGTCCCATCAGGTAGAACTCGTCGTTGGGCCGCATGTTGATAAGGTTCGCCATGCGGTTGGAGAGCGCAAACAACGCCGCGATCGCGCCGATGTCCCAGATGTCCTCGTCGGAAAATCCGTGCGCGCGCAAAGGCGGAAAGTCGGTGTCCTGGATGGTATGGGACGCGAGCGCCACTTTGAGGGCGAAATCGAGCATCGCTTTCTGGCGCGGCGCGAGATCGGCCTTGCGGTAATTGACGGCAACCTGGTCGGCAATCAGCGGGTTCTTCGCGTACACGCGCAAAATCGCGCCGTGCGCGACCACGCAGTAATGGCATTGGTTGGCGGCACTGGTCGCCACGATGATCATTTCACGCTCGGCCTTGGTGAGCCCGCCCGTCTTCAGGAGCAGCGCGTCGTGATAATCGAAAAAAGCGCGGAATTCGGCGGGCCTGTGCGCGAGCGTAATGAACACATTGGGCACGAAACCGGCTTTCTCCTGCACTTTTTCGATGCGGCTGCGCACGTCCGCCGGCAAGTCGGCGAGTTTCGGCACCGGGTAGCGGCTGAGCGAATGATTTGACATATGCTTCTCCAAAACTTTTGCCGCAGAGGCGCAAAGACGCAGAGGAAATCAAGTTAACGGCAACCAGAAATCCGCTATGGGCCGATATTCAACAGGCGAGATTATTTGCCATTCGCCTTCTTAATTTCGTATTTCTTGGCGCCTTCGCGCCTTTGCGGCCAACTCATTTTCCTTCAAAGTTCGGTGCGCGTTTTTCGACGAACGCCGTCATGCCTTCCTGGCGGTCGGCAGTGCCGAAAGCGAACGCGAACAAACTGGTCTCCAGCACGCAGCCGTTGGCAAGGTCGAGATCGAGGCCACGCTGCACCGCCTGCTTTGAAACGCGCACGGCCACCGGCGCTTTCGCCGCGATCAGGCGCGCCATCGCCAATCCTTTTCCCGTCAACTGCTCTGGCGGCACGACTTCGTTGACAAGTCCTATGCGCAACGCTTCGTCGGCTTTGATCTGGCGGCCGGTGATGACGAGTTCGAGCGCAAGTGAGCGGCCGACAAGGCGCGACAGGCGCTGCGTGCCGCCGAAACCCGGTGGTATGCCGAGGTTCACCTCGGGCTGGCCGAACACGGCGCGTTCGGCGGCGATGATCCAGTCGCAGCTCATGGCGAGTTCGCAGCCGCCGCCGAGCGCGTAGCCGTTGACCAGCGCGATCACCGGAATCGGCAACGCTTCGATGGCCTGCATGACGCGCTGGCCTTTTTCGGAAAACGCCTGCGCTTCGAGCGCACTCATGCCCTGCATCGCCGTGATGTCGGCACCGGCGATGAACGCTTTCTCGCCCGCGCCGGTAATCAGCAGCACGCGCAATTCCGGATCTGCCGCGACACGTGCCAGCACATTTGCGAGTTCGTCGAGGGTGGCCGCGTTGAGTGCGTTGAGCGCTTGCGGCCGGTTGACCGTCAGCACGGCGATTTTTCCCGCTTCAACGTGCTCGAGAATAATGTTTTGATAAGTCATGCGGAATGTCCTTTCTGGTGCGTTCCGCGCTGCTACTTCGCGGTCATGCGGATTGCGCCGTCAAGACGTATCACTTCGGCGTTCAGCATGGGATTCTCTATGATGAATGCCGCGAGCCGCGCGTATTCCTCAGGCTGGCCTAGCCGCGACGGAAACGGCACTTGCGCGCCGAGGGAAGCGCGTATCTCCTCGCTCATGCCCTGCAGCATGGGTGTATCGAAAATACCGGGTGCGATGGTCATGACGCGGATGCCGAGCTTCGCGAGTTCGCGCGCGATCGGCAGCGCCATCGCGACGATGCCGCCTTTTGAGGCGCTGTAGGCGGCCTGGCCGAGCTGGCCTTCGAATGCAGCGACCGACGCGGTATTGATGATGACACCGCGTTCGCCGTCACCGTTCGGCGTGTTTTTGGCCATTGCGCTGGCCGCCAGCCGCAGCGCATTGAAGCTGCCGACGAGATTGATGTTGATCACGCGGCTGAAAGTTTCAAGCCGGTGCGGGCCGTTTTTGCCAACCACTCTTTCGCCGGGCGCCACCCCCGCGCAATTGACGAGTCCGTGCACTGCGCCAAAAGCCTGCACCGCGGCATCGACCGCATTCTGCACCTGCGCTTCGTTGGTCACATCGGCAACCACGAATTTCGCGCTGCCGCCGAGACTCGCCGCGAATTTCTCGCCCGCCTCGCGGTTGAGGTCGGCGAGCAGCACTTTGCCGCCCGCGGCGACCAGGTTTTGCGCGGTGGCGGCGCCGAGGCCGGAGGCACCGCCGGGAATCAGGAATACGCTGTTTTTGATTTGCATGAGAAATTAAATCCGATTTCAAAAAAATCAAACCGCAAGCAACCGCCGATGGATTCTTTTTAATACCCCCTTGAGGGGTACGCAGATGAACGCGGATAAAAACACTCTTTCACTGGTATTGGGGTTTCATCTTCCATCGGCGATGAATCGGCGTTCATCGGCGGTTGCAATATTAGTCGTACTTCCGAGTGTCGTCGATGACTTTGCCGTCGTTGGGCAGCGCGCCGGCCGGCTTGAACGCGACGTCGCCGCGCAGGTTGCAGACTTCGCGCAGGCTCGCCGCGATTTTCACCGCGAGCGCGCTGTCGCCCGCGCCGGCGAGTTCGCACGCCAGCGTCATGCGGTCGGTATTCTTTTCATCGTCATCGATGACGAGCCGGTATTTGCGGATTTCGGGATGGCGCCTGGCAACGTCCGCGATTTGCGACGGCTTGACGAACATGCCTTTCACTTTGGCGGTCTGGTCGGCGCGCCCCATCCAGCCCTTGATGCGCATATTGGTACGCCCGCACGGACTCGCTCCCGGCAGCGTCGCCGACAGATCGCCGGTCGCAAAACGTATCAACGGATATTCGGGCGTCAGTGCGGTCACCACGACTTCGCCTGGCGCAACCGGCTCGCCAGTGCCCGGGCGCACAAGTTCAACCACCACACCCTCGTCGACGATCATGCCTTCCTGCGCAGGCGACTCATAAGCGATGAGACCGAGATCCGCGCTGGCATAGCATTGCAGCGTGGCAACGCCGCGGCCGTTCAGCCAAGCGGGCAATGCTTCGGCCGGTTGTCGCCGATGATCGCCAGCGTTTCGCCGCGCTTAAATCCCAGGGCCGCCAGCCCGCACGCCAGCACCTTCACTTCATCCGCGACCTCGCCCCAAGTCCAGGTCTGCCAGATGCCGAGGTCTTTTTCGCGCACGGCCGGCCGTTGGCGCAGGCGTTCGGCGTTGGCCAGCAACAGACGCGGAAAGGTGTCGGGGCGTGCTTGATGGTCCGGCAATGCCGGTCCCCTCCGTCAGCTCAGGAAGGCATCTTATGGGTGTCGACCATGAGCGGCCAGACTTACGCGATTCTTACTGCCGGGAAGCCTGTGCCACGCGCTACATATTGCGCCGGTACTGGCCTCCGACTTCGAACAATGCCTGCGTAATCTGGCCGAGCGAACAACTGCGCACGGCGGTCATCAATTCGGCAAACACGTTGCCGTTGGCCATCGCGACTTCCTGCAGGCGTTTTAACGCGGCGGGCGCAGTGTCGCGATGCCGCGCCTGGAAATCGCGCAGCCGCGTCAACTGGCCCTGCTTTTCTTCCGCCGTCGAGCGCGCAAGCTGGATGGTGTTGCCGGCTTCGACCGGCTGCGGATTGCGGAAAGTGTTCACGCCGATGATGGGTAGCGTGCCGTCGTGCTTGCGCGTTTCGTAATACAGCGACTCTTCCTGGATGCGGCCGCGCTGGTAGCCGGTCTCCATCGCGCCGAGCACGCCGCCGCGCTCCGCGATGCGCTCGAATTCGGCAAGCACCGCGGCTTCGACGAGATCGGTCAATTCCTCGATGATGAACGAGCCCTGGTTCGGGTTCTGGTTGCTGGCAAGGCCCCATTCGCGGTTGATGATGAGCTGGATCGCCATCGCGCGACGCACCGACTCTTCGGACGGCGTCGTAATCGCCTCGTCATACGCGTTGGTATGCTGGCTGTTGCAATTGTCGTAAACACCGATCAGCGCCTGCAGGGTGGTGCGGATATCGTTGAAATCGATTTCCTGCGCGTGCAGCGAACGGCCCGAGGTCTGGGTGTGGTACTTGAGTTTCTGGCTGCGCCCGGAAGCACCATAAAGATCGCGCATGGCGACTGCCCAGATGCGGCGCGCGACACGCCCGATCACTGAATATTCCGGGTCCATGCCGTTGGAGAAAAAGAACGACAGGTTGGGCGCGAAGTCGTCGATCTGCATGCCGCGTGCGCGATAGGCCTCGACGTAGGTGAAACCGTTGGCGAGCGTGAACGCGAGCTGAGAGATCGGGTTCGCCCCCGCTTCCGCGATGTGATAACCGGAAATCGACACCGAATAGAAATTACGCACCTGCTCGCGCGCGAAGTACTCGGCGATGTCGGCCATTACCTTCAACGAAAACTCGGTCGAGAACAGACAGGTGTTCTGGCCCTGGTCTTCTTTCAGGATATCGGCCTGTACGGTGCCGCGCACCGTCTGCAGAGTACGCGCGCGAATGTCCGCGGCCTCCTGCGCCTGCGGCGCACGGCCGTGTTCTTTTTGGAATGCGTCCAGCTGCTGATCGATCGCCGTATTGAGAAACATCGCGAGTATGGTCGGCGCCGGCCCGTTAATCGTCATCGATACCGAGGTGTTGGGCGCGGTCAGGTCGAAGCCGCCGTAAAGCACTTTCATATCATCGAGCGTTGCTATCGACACGCCGGAATTGCCGACCTTGCCGTAAATGTCGGGGCGCTCGTGCGGATCGCAGCCATAGAGCGTGACGGAATCAAACGCCGTTGACAGGCGCGTCGCCTCCGCATGCGCGGACAGCATCTTGAAACGGCGGTTGGTGCGGAACGCATCGCCTTCGCCAGCGAACATGCGCGTGACATCTTCGTTCTCGCGCTTGAACTGAAACACGCCCGCGGTAAATGGAAAATAGCCGGGCAGGTTTTCGCGCCGCAACCAGTTCAGCAATTCGCCATGGTCTGCGAATTTAGGAAGTGCTACTTTCGGCAGATGCGTGCCGGACAAAGTCGTCACGGTGAGCTGGGTGCGGATTTCGCGGTCGCGCACTTTCACCACGTACTCGTCGCCCGTATACGAAGCCTGTACCTGCGGCCAGCCGTCGAGCAGGGCTTTGCTGCCGGCGTCCAGAGCGCGGTCGCGTTCCGCAATCAGTGGATCGAGATCTGCTATAAGTTCGTCATTCCGGCGTACGCCGGAATCCAGACCGGCATTGGCCCTGGATCGCGGCGTACGCCGGGATGACGGAGACTCGCGCAACATGCGCTGCGTCTCCGTCAATTGCTGGCGCTCGCGCGCGATGCTCACCTGCTCACGCGTGCGCTGGTGGTAAGCGCGCACGGACCCGGCGATCTCGGCGAGATAACGTACGCGCGACGACGGCACTATGGACACGTTGCCGGTGGAAGCGCGCGAAGTGACGTGCGCAAGACTGCCGGCCTGCAGCTTGAGCCCGGCCTCGGCCAGTTTCGGCTTCACCGCCTGGTACAACGCGGTCACGCCGTCGTCATTAAAGCGCGCGGCGATGGTGCCGAACACCGGCATCTCGTTCGGCGACTTGCCGAAGGCCTCACGATTGCGCTGTACCTGCTTGGCTACATCGCGTTGAGCATCCGCGCCGCCCTTGCGGTCGAACTTGTTGATGGCGACGAAATCGGCGAAATCGAGCATGTCGATTTTTTCGAGCTGGCTGGCGGCGCCATACTCGGGTGTCATCACGTACAGCGAAAGGTCGACGAGCGGCACGATGCCGGCGTCGCCCTGCCCGATGCCCGACGTCTCGATCACGATGAGGTCGAAGCCCGCGATCTTGCACGCCGCAACCACGTCGGGCACGCAGGCCGCGATTTCGCTGCCCGCGGCACGCGTCGCCAGCGAGCGCATATAGAGATTGGGACTCTCTATGGCGTTCATGCGAATGCGGTCGCCCAGCAGTGCGCCGCCGCTTTTGCGGCGCGACGGGTCGACCGCCACGAGCGCGATCTTGAGACGGTCGTTCTGGTCGAGCCGTAGCCGCCGCACCAGTTCGTCGGTCAACGACGATTTACCCGAGCCGCCGGTGCCGGTGATACCGAGCACGGGAACGTTTTTCACTGCGCCGGCGCGTTCTGCCAATTGGTGGCGCATTTGCTGCTCGACCGTGTCATTTTCCAGCGCCGTGATCATACGGGCCAGCGCACGGCGATCGCCGCGGGCCACTTGCGCGAGATCGAGCGGCTTGAGCGCCGACGGATCGAAATCGCACGCCGCGAGCATGTCGCTGATCATGCCCTGCAAGCCGAGCTTGGCGCCGTCCTCGGGCGTGTAGATGCGCGTCACGCCGTAAGCGTGCAGTTCGGCGGCTTCCACCGGCACGATTACGCCGCCGCCGCCGCCGAACACCTTGATGTGCGCGCCGCCGCGCTCGCGCAACAGGTCCAGCATGTATTTGAAGAATTCGACATGGCCGCCCTGGTACGAGCTGACGGCGATGCCCTGCACATCTTCGTCGAGCGCCGCGGTGACGATTTCGTCGACCGAGCGGTTGTGGCCAAGATGGATGACTTCCGCGCCGCTCGCCTGCAGGATCCGGCGCATGACGTTGATCGACGCGTCGTGACCGTCGAACAAACTGGTGGCGGTGACGAAGCGTATCTTGTGCTTCGCCGCCCCTCCGCGCTGCCCGGTTTTCTTTTGTACGCTCAAATCGGTCATAATCGCCGCACTCTTTTGGCTAGCTTACGCCGGTGCCACACCCAAGGCAAAATCAGCCTCCGCACGAACTTATCGATGCCGCAGGCACGCGCCACGCCGCGGTGACATCGCCGCCGCGCATTGTGTCGCTGGTGCCGAGCATCACCGAGCTCGTATGCGAACTCGGCCTCGCGGCGGCGCTGGTCGGCCGCACCGGCTTTTGCATTCACCCGCGCGACGGCGTGCGCGGCATTTCGAAAGTCGGCGGCACCAAAGACGTCGATCTCATGCGCATACGCGAACTGGCGCCGACCCACGTCATCGTCAATATCGACGAGAACGAGAAGCCGGCGGTCGATGAACTCGCCCGCTTCGTGCCGCACATCATCGTCACCCATCCGCTCGCGCCGCTCGACAACCTGGCGTTGTATCGCCTGCTCGCCGGCATATTCGATCGCGCGGACCGCGCAGAAGGACTGTGTGCCGAATACACGCGGGCTCACGATGATGCCGTCGCTGCGTGCGCCGCGTTGCCGCGGCAAAACGTGCTGTATCTGATCTGGCGCAAACCGTGGATGACGGTGTCGCGCGATACGTATATATCGCGCACGCTGGCACTGGCCGGCTGGGACACGCTGCCGGCAACGACGCGCATGCGCTATCCCGAGATTGAACTGGATGCCGCTATGCTCGCCAACGTCGATCATGTTCTCCTCAGCAGCGAACCGTATCGTTTTCGCGAGCGCGATATCGGCGTCGTGCAAAAATTGCTGCCGCCCGGCGCGCACTGCAGCGTGCGTCTTATCGACGGCGAAATGACTTCGTGGTACGGCAGCCGCGCGATCCGCGGTCTGGACTACTTGGTGCGCTTGCGTCGGGCGATGGTTTAAAGCTTATCAGGCCGCCGTCTTTTTGGGATCCAGCCGCAATTTCACGTACGATCCCGGCGCGTCTTCGAGCGCTTTCAATTTGCCTTTGCCTGGCACGCGTGCCGGCACTTTTTCCCCGGCATGCCCTTCAGCCCACTGCGCCCAGTCTGTCCACCACGAACCGCCGTGCTGCTTGGCAGCGTCGAGCCACGCTTGCGGCGTGGCGACGAGCTTTTCGTTGGTCCAGTAACCGTATTTGTTCGCCGCCGGCGGGTTGACGATGCCGGCGATGTGGCCGGAGCCGCCGAGCACGAAACGCACTTTGGATGAAAACAGTTGGGCGCCGGCGTAAGTCGATTTCCACGGTGCGATGTGGTCTTCGATGGTCGATGCGAAATACAGCGGCACCTTGACCTTGGTGAGGTCGATCGGCACTTTGTTCAGCGTGATGCCGCCCGGCTGGCGCAGCAGATTGCGGATGTACATATTACGCAGGTAAAAACTGTGCATCGCCGCCGGCATGCGCGTCGAATCCGAGTTCCAGTAAAGCAGATCGAACGGAAACGGGTCTTTGCCGAGCAGATAGTTGTTGACGACGAACGACCAGATCAAGTCGTTGGCGCGCAGCATGTTGAAGGTGATCGCCATCTCCGAGCCTTCGAGGTAGCCGCGCTCGAGCATTTTTTTCTCAAGATTGGCGACCTGCTGCTCATCGATGAACACTTCGAGTTCGCCCGGATCGGCGAAGTCGATCATGCTGGCGAAAAACATTGCGCTGGTGATGCGATCGTCTTTTTTCGCCGCCATATAGCCCAGTGCCGCGGCGAGCAGCGTGCCGCCCAGGCAAAAGCCGATTGCGTTGACTTCGCGTTCGCCAGTGGCTTTTTCGATCGCATCGAGCGCGGCCAGTGGGCCGTTGATAAGATAGTCGTCAAAGGTTTTTTGCGCGTACGTCGCGTCGGGATTCACCCACGACACGATGAATACGGTGTGGCCCTGCTCAGTTGCCCATCGCACCAGCGAATTTTTCTCGCGCATGTCGAGAATGTAGTACTTGTTGATCCACGGCGGCAGAATCAGCAGCGGGCGCCGGTAGACTTCGTTCGTTAGCGGCGCGTACTGTATGAGCTGCATCAGTTCGTTCTGGTAGACGACTTTGCCGGCGGTCACCGCCAGGTTGCCGCCGACCTTGAATGCATCGGGATCGGTTATTTTCACGCGCAATTGCTTGCCGCCGCTGCTTTCGAGGTCTTCGAGCAGGTGGTTGAGTCCCTTGACCAGGTTCTGGCCGCCGGAGGCGACGGTTTCGCGCAGCACTTCGGGGTTCGTCAGCACGAAATTGCTCGGCGACAGCGCGTCTATGTACTGGCGGGTGTAGAAATCAACTTTCTTGGCGGTCTGCTCGTCCAGGCCCTGCACGCCGCCGACCGTCCGGTGCATGTGCTTGGCGGCGATCAGGTACGACTGCTTGATATAGTCGTAGAGAAAATTGTTCTGCCAGTCGTCGTGCTTGAAGCGGCGGTCGCCGTTGGCCGGCTCGATCACGGGCTGCGCGTGCTGGCCGAAAAACTGCAGCATCGAGCTCTGCCACAGCGACATATAGTCCTGCCACAGCTTCATCTGCATCTCGGCAAACTTCGCGGGATCCGCGAGCAGCTTGGCGGTCATCTCGTAAAACGCCTTGGCGATGCCCAACTCATCGCCGAACGCAGGCTTGCCGCCGGCGCTCTGGCGCGCGATGAAGTCGCTCATGAGCTGGCTGCTGTGCTGTGCGATCTCGGCGTAAGTCTGCGCGAGCTGGTTCGGATCCAGCGCGGGTTTGGTCGGTTGTTCGGCCATGCAGGTTCTCCTTTGATCGCTGCGCGTCAAACGCGCGCGTAGCGGTAAATTCCGTCATCGCCGCGCGCGCGCTGCAACTGGCCGCGGCTGTGCAGGAAATTGATGTGCGAGAGCGTCTCGCCCATTGCGAACATCGTCTGCTGCGTAATGTGCTCGAGCGCAAACGGCAGCGGCATGCGCAACCAGTACACGCCGGGCGCGACTTCCCGCAGCTTGCCGGGCGGCGGTGGCTCGGCAAATGGGTATTGAAGCCCGTCGGGAACGCGTGACTTGACTTTCGCGGCCTGTTGCATTACGTTTACGTAAAGGTTAGTTACTGGCATTTATTAAATAATATTGATTTTACACGGATATATTGCAAAGCACAAATGAGTGATGTCCATACCATAACCGATCTCGCGAAGGAGTTCGGGATCACGACCCGCACCATCCGCCATTACGAGGATGAGGGATTACTGTCCCCGCGCCGCGAAGGCCAGAACCGGCTGTTCAGCCACCGCGACCGCGTTCGGCTCAAGCTCGCGCTACGCGGCAAGCGCCTGGGCTTTACCCTCGCGGAGATCCGCGAACTGTTCAATCTATACGACCTGGCCCGCGACGAAAAGCGGCAATTGCAGGAGCTTATTACCAAGCTGGAAAAGCGCCGCGTGCTGCTTGAGCAGCAACGTGAAGACATCGAGGTCATGCTCAACGAGATCACGTTTTTCGAAAACCAATGCAAGAAGCTGCTGGCCAAGAATCCTGTCCAGCCAGCAGCCGCTTGAAGCTTGCCAACAACTCCAGCGAACGACTAGTTTTAGTTAACGTTACCGTAAATGTAATGCAAAAAACACTCATAAAATGAATGCGATTGCCCCTCCCGACCCTAATTACGCCACCCGCGTACGCGCCAGTTTCGAGCGCCGGCAGGTCATGGCCTGGATAGGCGCGAAACTGACCCACCTAGCTCCCGGGCAATGCGAAATCATGCTGCCGCGCAAGCCGGAACTGGCCCAGCAGCATGGCTATATACATGGCGGCATCATCGCCACCATCGGCGACACGGCCGGGGGCGATGCCGCCTTCACCCTGATGCCGCACGATGCGAGCGTGCTGACCGTGGAATTCAAAATGAACATCATGGCCCCGGCCGACGGCGAGCAGCTGATCGCGCGCGGCGAAGTGATACGCGCCGGCCGCTCGCTGGTGGTCGCGCGCGCCGATGTGTTCGCCGTCAAGGACGGCAAGGAAACGCATTGCGCGTCGCTGCTGCAGACGCTCATGACCATGCACGGCAAAGCCGATCAATAGGCGCCGGCGATGAACAGCCCCTCCCTCGACTACGGACTCGGCGAAACCATAGCCATCCTGCGCGAAACGGTCGCCAATTTCGCCGCCCGCGAAATCGCCCCGCGCGCCGCCGCCATCGACCGCGCCAATGAATTCCCCAACGAACTGTGGCGCAGCCTCGGTAATCTCGGTGTGCTGGGCATTACCGTCGAGGAAGAATACGGCGGCACCCATATGGGCTATCTCGCGCACATGGTCGCGATGGAAGAAATCAGCCGCGCGTCTGCCTCGGTCGGTCTCTCGTACGGCGCGCATTCGAATCTGTGCGTGAACCAGATCCGGCGCAACGGCAATGCGCAACAAAAGCAACGCTATCTGCCGAAGCTGGTTTCCGGCGAGCATGTCGGCGCGCTGGCGATGAGCGAGCCGGGTGCCGGCTCCGACGTGGTGAACATGAAACTGCGCGCCGACCGCAAAGGCGACCGCTTCGTGCTGAACGGCACCAAAATGTGGATCACCAACGGGCCGGATGCCGATACGCTGGTGGTTTACGCCAAGACCGATGCCGCCGCCGGCGCACGCGGCATCACTGCGTTCGTCGTCGAAAAACATTTCAAAGGGTTCTCGACGGCGCAAAAGCTCGACAAACTCGGCATGCGTGGCTCAAACACCTGCGAACTCGTATTCCAGGACTGCGAAGTGCCGGCCGACAACGTGCTCGGCGAAATCGGCACGGGCGTCAACGTGCTGATGAGCGGCCTCGATTACGAGCGAGCGGTACTCGCCGCCGGCCCGCTCGGCATCATGCAGGCGTGCATGGACGTAGTGCTGCCGTATGTGCACGAGCGCAAGCAGTTCGGTCAACCAATCGGCGAATTCCAGTTGATGCAGGGCAAGCTGGCCGACATGTACACGACGATGAGCGCGTGCAAATCGTATGCCTACGCCGTCGGCCGCGCCTGCGACGACGGCCGCATCACGCGCAAGGACGCCGCCGGCGTGATTCTCTACACCGCCGAGAAAGCGACATGGATGGCGCTCGAAGCGATTCAATGCCTGGGCGGCGTCGGCTACACCAACGACTATCCGACCGGCCGCCTGCTGCGCGACGCCAAGCTTTATGAGATCGGCGCCGGCACTTCCGAAATTCGCCGCATGCTGATCGGCCGCGAACTGTTCGACGAGACAAGATGAAAAAACCGGCGCCGCAAAGACGCGAAGGCGCAAAGAAAGGCCTATGCGTCGATCAACTTCGTGAATCTTTGCGTCTTTGCGCCTTTGCGGCAGATTATTTGGAGCTTTCTATATGCAAAACGATCCGGTAGTGATAGTCGGTGCAGCGCGCACGCCTATGGGTGCGTTTCAAGGCGATTTCAAGAACGTCACTGCGCCCGAACTCGGCGCCGCCGCGATCAAGGCGGCAGTTGAACGCGCCGGGCTGAAACCGGAAGACGTGCAGGAAGTCATCATGGGCAACGTGCTGTCGGCGGGCCAGGGCCAGGCGCCGGCGCGCCAGGCGGCGCTCGGCGCCGGACTGCCGCTGGGCGTCGGCTGCACGACCATCAACAAGATGTGCGGCTCGGGCATGAAAGCGGCAATGCTCGCCAACGATTTGCTGCTGGCCGGCACCAACACCGTGATGGTTGCAGGCGGCATGGAATCCATGACCAACGCGCCGTACCTGCTGCCCAAGGCGCGCGGCGGCCTGCGATTGGGCCATGGCGAAGTCAAAGACCACATGTTTCTGGACGGGCTGGAGGACGCCTACGACAGTGGCCGGCTGATGGGGACGTTCGCCGAGGACGCCGCCACCAAGTACCAGTTTTCGCGCGAAGCGCAGGATGGCTTTGCAATCACGTCGCTGAAACGCGCGCAGGACGCCATCAACCAGGGCTGGTTCGCTGCAGAAATCACGCCGGTCAGGATTACCGGCGGCAAAAGCGACACGACCGTGACCCGCGACGAGCAGCCGTTGAAGGCCAATCTCGACAAGATCCCGCAACTGAAACCCGCGTTCCGCAAGGACGGTACGGTGACGCCGGCGAATTCAAGCTCGATTTCCGACGGCGCCGCTGCGCTCGTCCTGATGCGGCTCTCCGAAGCACAGAAGCGCGGATTGAAACCGCTGGCGAAAATCGTTGCCCACGCCAGCCACGCGCACGAGCCCAACTGGTTCACCACGGCGACAGTCGGCGCGATCAAAAAACTGTTCGAGAAAACCGGCTGGAACAAGAACGATGTCGACCTCTATGAAATCAACGAAGCCTTCGCGGTGGTGACGATGGCGGCAATGCGCGACCTGAACCTGCCGCACGCCACGGTCAACGTCCACGGCGGCGCCTGCGCGCTCGGCCACCCGATAGGTGCGAGCGGTGCGCGCATCGTCGTGACCCTGCTTGCGGCGCTGGAAAAATACGATTTGAAGCGCGGCGTCGCCGCGTTGTGCATAGGCGGCGGCGAAGCCACCGCCATTGCCATCGAACGCATTCAATAAAGGACCATCATGCCCGCTGCCATCGATTTCTACTTCGACTACTCGTCGCCGTACGGTTATTTCGCGGCGATGAAAATCGACGATCTCGCAGCGAAGAACGGCCGCAGCGTGAACTGGAAACCCATATTGCTGGGCACGGTGTTCAAGGTGACCGGCGGGCAACCGCTACCGATGCTGCCGCTGAAAGGGCCTTACGCGTTGCGCGACATTCTGCGTTCGGCGCGCTTTCACGGCTTGCCGTACCAACAGCCTTCGAAATTTCCTGTCGCAACGCAGGCACCGGCGCGCGCCTTCTACTGGGTCAACGATCGCGACCCCGCGCTCGCAAAGAAACTCGCGCAGGCCCTGTACCAGGCTTATTTCGTACAGGACCGCGATATCTCAAGCCCGGAAATTACCGCCGACGTGGCCGCGACGCTCGGCCTGCAACGCGACGAGGTGCTCGCCGCGCTCAACGACGCGGCCGTCAAGGATCGACTCAAAAACGAAGTCGATGCGGCGATCAAGCTTGGCGTGTTCGGTTCGCCGTATATCGTGGTCGATGGCGAGCCGTTCTGGGGCATAGACCGTTTCGACCAGATCGAGCACTGGCTTGCCCGCGGACCGTTCTGAATCTGTCGTCATGCGCGCCAAGCTCGAAGCCCGGCAGGTCAACATCGTGACGCTTGAAGTCGACGCCATCGTCAACGCCGCGAACACGGCTTTACTTGGCGGCGGCGGCGTCGACGGCGCGATCCATCGCGCGGCGGGTCCCGAGCTGCTCGCAGAATGCCGCACTCTCGGCGGCTGCCCGACGGGGGAAGCGAAAATCACCCGCGGCTATCGCCTGCCCGCCAGACATGTAATTCATACGGTGGGGCCGGTCTGGAACGGCGGCACGCGCGGCGAACCCGGCCTGCTGGCCGCGTGCTACCGCAACAGTCTTGAGTTGGCGCGCGAGCACGGCCTCAAAACGATGGCGTTCCCGGCCATCAGTTGCGGCGTCTACGGTTACCCGCTTGAAAAAGCGGTTACGATAGCGGCGCGAACGACCAATGATTTTCTCAGTGCGCACCCCGTCATGGAAAAAATAATTTTCGCGTGCTTCGACGAAGACGCGCTTGCCGCCTACAACGCCGAACTCGCGCGGCTCAGCGCTTAACTCAACTATGCTCGCTTCACTTTTACGCACCTTGTTCAAATCCCGTGATCGCGCACCCGCCGCGACGGCGTCACGCCGCCTGCATCTCGGCTGCGGCAGGGACATCCGCGACGGCTGGATCAATCTCGATGTCAACCCGCTGCCGGGTGTCACCGTGGTCGCCGACCTCGATGACTGCCGCAACAAGCCACTGCCGCTCGCCGACAATTCCATGGACGAGTTCTTCGCCAGCCACGTGATCGAGCACCTGCACTATCCTCTCCCCTTCATGCAGGAATTGCACCGCGTCGCCAGCGCCGGCGCGAAAGCGGTCTTTCACGTGCCCTACGGATCGAGCGACGATGCCGACGCCGACCCGACCCACGTGCGCCGCTATTTCGTGAACTCTTTTCATTTTTTTTCGCAGCTCGCCTACTGGCGCGCGGATTACGGTTATCGCGGCGACTGGGAAATCGACAGCATCGTGCTCACGGTTCCGGCCGAGCGCTACGCCGGCATAGAACAGGCGCAGATATTCGAAGACATCCGCTCGCAGCGCAACGTGGTCATCGAGATGATCGCGACATTAAAAGCGGTCAAGCCGATACGCACGCCGGGCAGCCAGGAAGCAGCACCTGTGCGCGTTTCCATCAGGCGCGTCCCGCAATCGGATGGAGCGCCAAAACCCCCATGACCGCCTTCAAATCCCGGCTCAAACCCGACAGCGACGATTTCAAAGCCGCCGCCGCGCAAATGCGCGCGCAGGTCGATGACCTCAGGCAAAAACTGGCAACGGCAAGCCAGGGTGGCGATGCCGCCTCGCGCGAACGCCACACCGCGCGCGGTAAATTGCTGGTGCGCGACCGCATCAAGGCCCTGCTCGATGCCGGCTCGCCGTGGCTGGAGCTGTCGCCGCTTGCCGCTTTCGAGATGTACGACAACGCCGTGCCGGCAGCCGGTATCGTCACCGGCATCGGCCGCGTGATGGGACGCGAGTGCGTGGTGATCGCGAACGACGCGACTGTCAAAGGCGGCACCTATTTCCCGCTGACGGTGAAAAAGCATTTGCGCGCGCAGGAAATCGCGCAGGCCAACCGCCTGCCGTGCATCTACCTCGTCGACTCCGGCGGCGCGCACCTGCCGAGCCAGGACGAAGTCTTTCCCGACCGCGATCACTTCGGCCGTATTTTCTACAACCAGGCCAATATGTCGGCCCTCGGTATCGCGCAGGTCGCGGTGGTGATGGGCTCGTGCACCGCCGGCGGCGCTTACGTGCCTGCGATGTCGGACGAAACCATCATCGTCAAAAACCAGGGCACGATATTTCTCGCCGGCCCGCCGCTGGTCAAGGCCGCGACCGGCGAAATCGTCAGCGCCGAAGAACTCGGCGGCGGCGACGTGCATACCAAAACATCGGGGGTCGCCGATCATCTCGCCGACGACGACGCACATGCGCTCGAAATCGCGCGCCGTGCCGTCGGTCATCTGAATCTCGTCAAGGCAGCCCCGCTCGACATGCGCGAACCGCGCGCGCCGACGCTCGACGCGGCCGAACTGTACGGCGTGATCCCGGTCAATCCGCGCCAGCAATACGATATGCGCGAAATCATCGCGCGCATCGTCGACGGCTCCGAATTCGACGAATTCAAAGCGCGTTACGGCGCGACGCTGATCACTGCCTTCGCGCACATCGCGGGACATCCGGTCGGCATCGTCGCCAACAACGGCATCCTGTTTTCGGAGTCCGCGCTCAAAGGCACGCATTTCATCGAGCTGTGCAGCCAGCGCGGCATCCCGCTGGTGTTCCTGCAGAACATCAACGGCTTCATGGTTGGCAAAAAATACGAAGCCGGCGGCATCGCCAAGGACGGCGCGAAGATGGTGACTGCGGTTGCCTGCGCGCGCGTGCCGAAATTCACCGTTATCGTCGGCGGCAGTTTCGGCGCCGGCAATTACGGCATGTGCGGACGCGCTTTCGACCCGCGCTTCGTGTGGATGTGGCCCAATGCGCGCATTTCGGTGATGGGCGGCGAACAGGCCGCCGGCGTGCTGGCGCAGGTCAGGCGCGACGCGCTGGAAAAAAACGGCAAGACCTGGAGCGCCGAAGACGAGCAGGCGTTCAAAACGCCCATACTTGAACAGTACGCACAACAGGGCAGCGCTTACTACGCGAGCGCGCGGCTGTGGGACGACGGCGTGATCGATCCGCTGGAAACGCGCAACGTGCTGGCGCTGGGACTCTCCGCCGCTCTCAATGCGCCCATCGAGAAAACCACGTTTGGCGTATTCAGAATGTGACTGCAGCGGGCCGGCAATCCGGCCTGCTTTATCCGCGCGTATAATCCCGTCTCCCCTGCAAGTTGCACCATCCGACGCCTGACTGGAACCCCCATGACACAAAAAGTGCTGACCCAGATTGACCCCAACGGCAACGCAACGGTCGCGTTCAATCGTCCCGAAGTGCATAACGCGTTCGACGCGGAAATGGGCCTGCAGCTCATCACCGCGCTGAAAAAACTCGAAGCCGACCCCAAGGTACGCGCGGTGGTGCTGATGGGCCAGGGCAAAAGCTTTTCGGCAGGTGCCGACATCGCGCACATGAAAAAAAGCGCCAAGTTCACGAAGGAACAGAACCGCAAGGCGGCTCTCGCATCGGCGCAGATCTTTCACACGCTCTACACGCTGAAAAAACCGACCATTGCGCGGGTGCACGGCGCGGTGCGCGGCGGCGGCGTGGGCCTCGTTGCCGCCTGCGACATCGCGATCGGCTCGCGCGACGCCACCTTCCGCCTGTCGGAAGTGCGGCTGGGCATCGTCCCCGCCATGATCAGCCCGTACGTGGTCGCCGCCATCGGCGAGCGACATGCGCGGCGTTACTTCGTTTCAGGCGAGGAATTCGACGCCGCGGAAGCGTATCGCATCGGCTTGCTGCACGACATCGTCGAGATCGATGACCTGAATGCCGCCGTGGGCGCCATGCTGTCGCAGGTGTATTGCGGCGGCCCGCTAGCCATCGCCGCCGCCAAACAGCAAATCAGCGATATTGCGCATGCGGGCATCACCGCAGCTATCATCGCGGACACCGCCAAGACTATCGCCGACATCCGCGCCACCCCCGAAGCGCAGGAAGGCCTGACGGCATTCCTCGAAAAACGCAAAGCGGCATGGATAACGCCCACACCTCAGAAAAAGAAAACGAAAAAACGTTAGCCACAGAGGACACAGAGTTCACAGAGATAGAACCCGAAATAATTTATTGCCTTTGCTCGGTGTCCTCTGTGACCTCTGTGGCTGCGATTTAGAGATAGCCCTATGACCCTGCCCAAAAAAGTCAAAATGGTCGAAGTCGGTCCGCGCGACGGCCTGCAGAACGAAGCGCAGAATGTGCCAGCCGCGGTCAAAGTCGAATTGATCGACCGTCTGACCGACGCCGGGCTGCCGGTGATCGAGGCGACAGCCTTCGTGTCGCCGAAGTGGGTGCCGCAAATGGCCGACAACGCCGAGGTCATGGCCGGCATACGCCGCAAAAAAGGCGTGGATTACCCGGTGCTGGTGCCCAACCGCAAAGGCCTCGACGCCGCGATCGCCGCGGGCTGCGATGAAGTCGTGGTGTTCGCCGCCGCCACCGAAGCGTTCTCCAAGCGCAATACCAATTGCACCATAGACGAAGGCCTCGCGCGGTTTTCCGAAGTCTGCGCCGAAGCGATCGCCAAAGGGCTGCGCGTGCGCGGCGACATCTCGGTATGCCTCGGCTGCCCGTACGAAGGCGAAGTCAACCCGGCGCAGGTAGCGCGGCTGGCGCGCGAACTGTACGCGATGGGCTGCTACGAAATCACCATCGCCGACACCATCGGCGCCGGCACGCCGGGCAAGACGCGCGCGGTGATCGAAGAGGTCGCGAAATATGTGCCGGTCGAAAAACTGGCCGGCCATTTCCACGACACTTACGGACAGGCGCTCGCGAACACGCTGGCCGCCCTCGAATGCGGCGTCGCCACTTACGACAGCTCGGTCGCGGGCCTCGGCGGCTGTCCGTACGCCAAGGGCGCGACCGGCAACGTCGCCAGCGAAGACGTGCTCTATATGCTGGATGGAATGGGCATAGAGACCGGCGTCGATATGACCAAGCTGATCGCAGCCGGTGATTTCATTTGCGCCGCGCTCGGCCGCACGACGCTGTCGCGCGCGGCGCGCGCCATCGCGGCAAAATCGAAGGCTGCGTAAACCCGCGTCATGGCCGACGACATCGAATCGCCCTGCGTCAGGGTTTGCATAATAGACGGCACGCGCGACATTTGCCGCGGCTGCTACCGCACGCTCGGTGAGATTTCAAAATGGTCGAGCTACACGCACGCGCAAAAACTGGCATTATTGGAAGACCTCGCGCAGCGCAAAGCGCGCACGCCATTTCCGCACCATACGTAGGAACAGGAGTTAAACCATGCCTCTCTCGCCGCCTGAGTCCCGTACGCTCATCCACAACCGCACCATCGAATGCTACGGTTACGAGCGCGCGGATGGTTTATGGGATATCGAAGGCCACCTGGTCGACAGCAAGACCCACACGCATTCGCGCCGCAACGGCGGCCGCGAGCGCGCCGCCGGGCAACCCGTGCACAGCATGTGGCTGCGGCTCACGATAGACCTCGACCTGCTGATCCACGACGCGGAAGCAGTGACCGATGAAGGGCCGTACCCGACCTGCGGCGCAATCACGCCCAACTTCAAAGCGCTCAAAGGCGCGACCATAGGGCCCGGCTGGCGCAAAAAAACGCTGGAACTCCTCGGCGGTATCAAGGGCTGCACGCATCTCGTCGAACTGCTGGGGCCGATAGGCACCACCGCGTTTCAGGCGACCGGGCGCGCGCGCGAAAAACATAACGCGGGCAAGACAGTTGTCAAAAAGCCCTACCAGATCAACTCCTGCCATATATACAAAGACGACAGCGCCGCGGTCCTTGAACGCTGGCCGCAGCATTACACCGGCAAATAGCGACTAGCCGCGGCCGCCGCGCAAATCGCGCACGATTTCGCGCGCGGCATTCATCCCCGGTACGCCGGACACGCCGCCGCCCGGATGCGTGCCAGCCCCGCACATATACAACCGCGCGAGCGGTCCGCGATACGCGGCATAACCCAAAATCGGTCGCGCGCTGTAAAGCTGATCGAGCGCAAGCGCGCCGTGAAAAATATCGCCACCCACTAAGCCAAATTGGCGTTCGAGATCGAGCGGCGACAGCACTTTGCGGCCGAGCACGCTCGCCTTGAAATTCGGCGCCCAGTTATTCACGGTTTCTATCACCAGATCGGCTGCTGCATCCCTGCAGTCATCCCATTGCTTCCCGTCCGGCAGCTCATAGCTGAAATGCTGGCAGAACAAACTGGCGACGTGCTGGCCGGTGGGAGCGAGTGTTGAGTCCACGGTACTTGGGATCAGCATTTCGACAATGGGGGTTTTCGACCAACCATTCGTGCGCGCGTCGAAATACGCGCGTTCCATATCGGCCAACGACGGCGCCATGATGATGCCGGATTGATGGTGCTCCTGCGCATCGCTTCCTGGCAGTGCGCTGAAGTCGGGCAGTTCGCTTAATGCGACGTTCATGCGGAAAGTCGCCGACTCGCACCGGTAATTGCGCATGCGCGCGACGAAATCGGCGTCAAGCTCGCATTCGTCTATCAGTTTGAGATATAGCAGCCGCGGATTGAGATTGGACACCACGCAGCGCGCGGAAACTTCGGTGCCATCAGCGAGCAGCACTGCGCGCGCAGCACCGTCTGCTACGACTACGCGTTCGACCACGGTATCGGTCGTAATCTCAACGCCACGCGCGCGCGCTTCCGCGGCCATCGCCTGGGTGATGGCGCCCATGCCGCCAACCGCGTGCCCCCAGACGCCTTTTTTGCCGTTGACCTCGCCGAAGACATGATGCAGCAAAACGTAGCCGGAGCCCGGCGTGTACGGACTCGCGAAATTGCCAACGATCGCGTCGAAACCGAACGCCGCCTTCAACGCGTCCGATTCGAACCATGCGTCCAGCAACTGGCCCGCACTCTTGGTGAAAAGATCGAGCACGTCGCGCCGCGCCGCCATGTCGAGGCGCCGCATGCGATTGCCGGCGGCGAGTGCGGCCAGCATGTCGCGCAGGCCGCCGCCGACGTTGGGCGGGGTTTCAACCGCGAGTTCGCGCAGCATATCGGCGACACGTTCGAGCATCGCGTAATAGCGCGGCAACGCATCGGCATCGCGTTGCGAGAATTTGGCGACTTCGCGCTGGGTGGCAGCCAAAGTACCGCCGACTTTCAGATAACGGCCGTCGGGCAGCGGCAGGAAATTCGATATCGGCCGTTCGAGTATCTGCAAGCCGTGTTCATGCAGCCTGAGATCGCGGATCACCTGCGGATGCAGCAGGCTGACCGTGTAGCTCGCGGTCGAGTTGCGAAAGCCGGGAAAGAATTCTTCGGTGACGGCGGCGCCGCCGACCACGCTGCGCCGTTCGAGTACGCGCACCTTGAGGCCAGCCGCCGCGAGATAGCACGCGCAGACGAGGCCGTTGTGGCCGCCGCCGATGATTACGGCGTCGTATTTGATTGATGCAGACATTAAAGCGGATGATACTTGGTGCGCGAGCGCGTGGCGACACTACGTCCGCTTACAAAGCGCCGCCCGTCATCCGGCGCATTCCTGCCTATTGCTGCAAGTAAGCCGTCAATTCGCTACGCTCGTTGTTTAAAACCTTGCCGCTCGAGTGCTTACGCTTGATCTCGTTCACCACCGGGCGTCTGATCGCCGGCGAGACCCAATACGTGTTTTGCAAATTAAGGCTGCCCCCATTCGCTAAACTCGTCCAGCCCTGCCCTTCGACGCGATAGGCGTCGAAGGTTCCGGCGGGCACCACGACTTGTTCACGTGCCACGACTTTGAACTCGTACTCGGTCTCGTTTGTTACGCCGCCGGGAGTAATTACCTTGAAACGGGTTGTCCACTTCTTGCCCACGCTGTACTCGGGAATGAAAAATTGGGCTCCCGAGTAGCGGAGGCCATTTGGCACCTTGGCAAGATTGCCAAACAAATCCGTTATGAGCGCACCCTTGTTGAATATCACTTCATTGTCGGTTATCTCGGTCACCAGGTTCCTGAATTTCCGCAGCTCGATCTGCGTGTATAAATCGATCTCGCGATAGCTGTAGCTGTCACCTATCTTGAACTGCGTGTCGATGCGTGCATTGCCCTTGGTAAACGGGTTCTCAGGCGCGGACACCACCTCGATTTTCTTTTCGCCCAGCTTCGCCAGCGCGCGGTCGAGCTGGAACTGCGCAAGCTCAGAGAAACGTCCGCTCGGATTCTTGCGCAGATACTCCTCGAACGGTCCCGGCTCCTTCGATTCCTTGATCTTTTCCCAGATCGCCAGCTCTGCATTGAACAACTTCTCGAGTTCGGCCTCGGAAAGTTTCCGTATATTCTGCGGCGGCAGAAAATAAAAGTCGTCCTCCAGCGAGGTGCTCTCCCAGGGAATCTGCTGGCCCTCGGACTTGCGCCGCACGTTCAGCCGCACGCGCTTGAACACGTCCTCGATCTTGGCCTCGGGTACTTTGAGCTCGCGCAGCAGGTTCTCGGTATACAGGCCGTTGGCGCCCTCACCGTCGGCCGCCGTATTGCCCGGTGAGGTCGCATACGCGAGCAATGATCCCGGCGGCGCGTCGAACTGCGAGAGCCCTTTCTGCTGAGTGTGCGCCTTGTTGCCGAACGGGTTGTCGCGGCAGGCGTCGAGAATGATCACGTTCATCGGGTTCTGCGCCTTGATCAGGCCTTCGAGCAGCGCATTGAGTTCGACGGTCTTGGTCTGCATGTCCTCGATCCTGTCGATCACCGCATCGACCGGGATCAGGTAGTTTTTCCATGCGAGCTGGGCGCCGTGGCCGGCATAGTAAAACATGCCGATGCCTTTCTTTTTGCCCAGTTCGGCGCCGAAACCGCGGATCGCCTCGATCATTTCGTTCCTGCCGGCGTCGAGCTTGAGGTTGACCTGGAAACCCATTTTCTGCAGTTCCCCCGCGATACCCTTGGCGTCGTTGCCAGGATTCCTGAGCGGCGCTTCAATGTATTTGCTGTTACCTATGATCAACGCCACGCGTGGCAGCGCGTTCAGCGTGGAGCTCGACTGCGCGAACGCGCCGGGCGCCCACAGCGGCAACGAAACGGACGAGGCGAGCGCGCCAGCCTGCAGCAACCAGCGGCGGCGCGCTTCCAAAGTGGAGTGTGTTGATTCCGCCAACTGTATGCGCGGCTTTTTGCGATGATCGTTCATGATGGCGTCTCCCGGATTCCCGACCGTCAGGGCAACAAACCGGTGGTCGGCAGGCGGCAGGTTAGGTTTTACGCGCTTAGCTTGTCAAGCGCCGTGCCGCAGCCGCATTATGACCGAATGGGAACGCCGCGCCGCGCCGCATTGTCTAATCCAAATGCGCATTTTCGACCCGCCTAAACTATTGTCCGTGCTCGCCGCCGCAACGCTGGCGGGTTGTGCGTCGGTCGCGACCGAAGTCACGCTGTTCGATCCGGCGCAGAAATTCGGACCGACCGAACACGCCGTGATTCTGCTCGAGTATCCGAAGCAGCCGCACGTGAAGATTGCACTGATCGAAGCCCAGGGCAGCCTCGGCGGGAGTGAAGCCGCGGTGCTGGAGGAGGCGCGCAAACGCGCGCAGGCGCTGGGAGCCGACGCCGTGGTGAGACTGGAAGTGCAAGAGATCTACCAGCCGCCGGTGCGCGTCTACGATCCAGCGTATCCCAGCATGTTTTCTTCGCGTTACCTCTACCCGTACCATTCGTTTTATGGCCCGCCGTACGCTTTTGCGCCGTATCCGTACGACAGCTACCGCTGGATCGGTGGCGGCAATGTGCAATCGCTGAAAGCCGTCGCCATCAAGTTCACGGCCGAGCACCCGGCAGTGCCTTAGCAGCCATCCGGCGGCCCGCTTTGCGCAGATACCGCATGACAGGCCGCCGGCCTTGACCGATACTGCGGCAGGTTTTTTTCCGCGCAACGCCGATTTAACGCTCATTCAACTCGAAGGGTCTTCGATTTTGCCTGCTGCAGCCGCTCTACAGGATCTCAAGCGCGCGATCATAGCTCGCCATGTCAGGCCGGAAAATATCAAAGGATGGGCGCTGGTAGTAACAACGCTGCTGCCTCTTGCCGCCCTTTGGTACGGAGCGGTGCTGAGCACTGGCGTATCGTACTGGCTGACCGCCGGCGTCGTCGTGCTGATGAGCCTTTTTCTGCTGCGCGTGTTTGTGCTGATGCACGAATGCGGCCACGGCAGCCTGTTTCGCACCGCCCGCATCAACCGGGTGTTCGGTTTTATTTTCGGCGTCGTCGCGGGCATGCCGCAGTACGTGTGGTCGCGCCACCACCGGCACCATCATTCGACCAACGGCAACTGGGCGCGCTATCGCGGGCCTTTGAACATCATCCCGATCGAGGAATACGCGGCGATGACCGCGCCCCAGCAGCGCCGGTTCAGAAATGCGCGCAACATCTGGCTGGTACCGTTCGCCGGATTCATTTATCTGATCTTCAACCCGCGCTTTACCTGGCTGAAAGGCAGCGTCAGCCTGCTTCGTCACATCATCGCGGGAAAAATCGCCCGGCCCGGCGTCTCGGCCAAAACACATGCGCTCGACTTCAGGACGCCGTACTGGTCTTCAGCCAGTGAGTACTGGCATATGTTCTGGAACAGCGTCGTGGTGATTGCCCTGTGGGGATTGATGGCGTGGATGGTCGGACCACTTTTGTTTCTGGTCTGCTATACCGTCAGCGTATCGCTGGCCGGCGGCGCCGGCATACTGCTTTTTACCGTGCAGCACAATTTCGAGCACTCGTATGCGAGCCACGACGAGGGCTGGGATTCCAACGTTGCCGCCATCCAAGGCACCAGTTTTCTGGTCTTGCCGCGCTGGCTCAACTGGTTCACCGTGAATATCGCGTATCACCACATCCACCACCTGTCCTCCAGAATTCCGAATTACTGCCTGGTCGCATGCCATGACGAGCATCAACATTTGTTTACCAGCGTCACGCGCATCACGCTCGCCGGGATTCCGCGCGCTTTCAGATGCATTCTCTGGGACACTCGTGCGCACCGCATTACATCGGTGGCCGAGTATCTGCAGCAAATGGCCCTGCCGGCGGGCGCAACGGCGCGGTAGGCGCGTTGCCGGCCGCCACGAACAGCGGGCGGACTTGATTTCCATCTGACGAATTTCGCGCGCCGGAGGGGATGAAGGTGGGCACTGGGCCGAGGTTCTATCGGTCGAGTAGTGAGTTCCCGGGATGCCTCTATTTTCCCGTGGGACGGAGAACGCCGACGACCGCGTCAAGCAGGCGATTAAACGCCTCATCATTCAGAATGCCGACCTCCGACACAAGCAGTTCCTGATTGGCAGTGAACAGTTTGCCGGGCCTTGAAACAAGGCCGCGCAGCGCTCAACTCTCGGCGCGCCGAGAGGTTAGTCAGCCGTTGCGCCGGAGGCTTTGACGACGCGCGCCCACTTGGGAATCTCGGTCTTGATGTACGCCGAAAATTCTTCTGGCGTGCTGGTGAGCGGGTCGACGCCCACGGCAGCAAGGCGCTTCTGGCTATCCGGATCCTGCAGGACTGTGTTGAGCGTCCGATTCAATTTGGCGACGATGGGTCCGGGCATGCCGGCCGGCCCGACAAACCCGTACCAGGCCACCGCCTCGAAACCGGGCAGGGTTTCGTTGACGGCGGGGACATCGGGAATCGCGGGGTGGCGCTTCGCGCTGGTCACGGCGAGGCCGCGCAGTTTGCCCGACTTTACGACCTGGATCGAGGAAGAGAGGCTCGCGAACAGGAACTGAACGCGGCCGCCGATGACATTGGTCATTGCCTCGCCGGAGCCTTTGAAAGGAATGTGGACGGTGCTGACCCCCGCCATCACGTTGAAGAGTTCGCCGGAAAGATGGACGGTTGTGCCGACGCCGGAGGATGCGAAATTCAGTTCTCCCGGCTTCGCTTTGGCGAGTGCGATGAGGTCCTTGACGGATTGCACCGGCAATTGCAGGCTGACGACCAGCAGGTTCGGGCTCGAGGACGCCAGCCCGATGGGCGTGAAGTCCCGGACGGGATTAAACGAAAGGTTCCGGTAGAGCGTCGCATTGATCGCGTGCGTGCCTGCGGTCACGCACATGATCGTATAGCCGTCGGGCGGGCTGCTTCGCGTGAGCTCCGAGGCAATATTGCCGCCAGCCCCGGGTCTGTTGTCGATCACGAAGTTCTGGTTCAGGGCTTCGCTCATTTTTGCGCTGACGGTGCGCGCCAGAATGTCCGTCGCGCCACCCGCTGCATTGGGCACCAGGACGCGAACCGGTCGCGACGGGTAAGGCGCGCCCTGCGCTGCTGCGTTCGCGCTCACGGTGCACCAGAGCAGCGCCGCAAGCGTGATACGCGACAAAAGGGTTTGGAGCGGGCAGTTCATCGATGTTCAGACCCTGTGAAAAAGTGACCTGGCAATGCCAACCGCATCCCGCCGTACATGAAGCTTATGGGGTCAGATCTTGAAATATAAGAAACTAATAATTCAAGACCTGACCCTGTTGTTACTTCAATAGTTGTCATGGTGCCGCTCCCCGGTTTTGCAATCGAACGGTTAGTGTAACTTTTCCGCGCAGAACAGGTTGGCCAAAACCGTTGGCCCGATGAACCTATCCTATGGTGAAGCACGCCATCCGCAGGTGTTGCGGGTGGCTAAGGGCAAATTTCGAAATGACAGATACGTCATCTTCATGGCAACGCAATCGTCCCCCAAGGGGACTTCCTCCGGGGCGTAGCGCAGGCGGTTCGCCTGCATTGAGGCCGGAGCAGGTGGGGTCGCGCAGAAGCGCTTGAACAAGCAATCGCCCGGCCCTTTCCGTCAACTCATGGCTTGTCCGTGCCCGGAGCCGCCGCCGGCGCCTGATCCGGCTTGCCCACATTCGAATATTGCTGCACGCCGGAGGGCGCCGTGTCTTTGGCCTCATCCATATCCTGCCCGTCGCGCGAGTCTGCGACCGGCGCTGCTGGATTGGTCGACAAGAAGCGATTGAGCGACTGACTGGCCTCATCAAAACGGGATCGCACCATGCCGGCATCGAAGGTTTTGCCGTTGACCGTCACCAAGCCATCGGCAAACTCATAGGCAGTCTTTAAACCATCCGCCGTGGTACTGACGTAGCCGGTGGCGAGCGCCATATCCCTCAAACCGTCTGGCACGAAATTGCCCTTCACAACCAGTGAAGCCGACGACTTGAGTTGATCGGCCAATGACAGCTCAGCGCCTTTCGAGGGCAGCAGCTCGACCATGATGCGGCCATCTATGCTGCCTTTGCCGCTCGACGCCGTGAGCTGCGTGACGCCGACACTAAAGCCGGCGGCAAGCACATTCTTAAGCGCGACGCGCATTCGCTTGCCTTCATCCACCGTCATATTGCGAAAGCCGCAGGTCGCACTGAACAGAGTGCCCAGCGATTCGGCGCTCTGCGCCTCAACACCATTAACGGCGAGTTCAAGCGAAAGATCATTCAGCTCCTGGCCCGACACCTGCAGCTTGCTCACGCTCTGTCTGATCTTCGAGTTCAGACGGTCATTGGCCTCAGTAGTGGTCGAGACAATCTTGAGGCCTTCCATCGACAAGGTGCTCGTGCCCAGCGAACCCATCGAGAAACCCAGCGTGCCAAGTCCGCGCTTGCGGTTTTGCAGATCCATTTCCAAAGCGAGCTGCTTCAATTCAACGGCCTCACCATGACCGCGCAATACCATGCGCTCAAAATTCCACTTGACCGCCAACGCCAGCTTACCCATCGCCAGCGTTCCGTTCGAAGCCGGCACCTGCAATGAGTAACCAGACGCTTTCACCGCAATCGCCGGCAATTGCATATCGGAACGAATCAATCCGCCATACGTCAGCATGCCATTGGCTTGCAGCGCGGCGACGCTGCCAAATAGCTGCTTCCAATGAGTCTTCGATGCATCCAGCGGAGTGAGTGTCCAGGTGAACTGGTTGAGTGACTTGAGACCGGGCAGGTGCGAAACGGAGTATTCAACACGCAGCCCAACCGGAGCCGGCGCATCGCCGTCATCACAATGCGAGCGCAACTCCAGATCGACTGCGCCGCTGGAAGCGAAAATACCCGCATCATGCTTGAGGTTACGCAGTTGGTAATCGGACACAGCGTCCGCAGCCGGCTTGCTCAGGGTTTCGAGCTCGCTCTTCAGCGTGTTCGAACTGTAATAAGCAAAACCAATCTCCGCCAATCCGGCAAAGCCCAGTGCGCCGGCGGCGACCACCATGACAATCGTCGGTTTATTCATAGATACGAGCGCTCCATTGGGCGGGCTGGATTCTGCTCGCCACTTGTAGCGCACACGCAACCACCCGCAATCATCAAAATTGAAAGTGACTATTCAGCCTGAGGCAGGAGATGGATGGCATCCCATGAAAGCCAGGCGCAAGACCTCGAACAGATTATGCCCTTGCTTGTGCATGGTATCGAGATAGGAGCGGATGGTGCAGAAATTCTGCGCGCCGATGAGCGTGCGAAAG
>CANJHY010000026.1:0-34469 GCA_947474275.1 Betaproteobacteria bacterium | reverse complement strand
CAGCGCTCAGCAAGCCGAGCAATTCGCGTTTGATTTTTGCGCGCGGCGGCAATGTTGCCGGATCTATGTCGCGACCGGCGGCGGTGAGGCGGTACGCTTTGTCGGTGTGCAGTTTCAGCAACTGGCGCCGGCGCAGGCGCGTCGGCAGGGCATTGAGGACGGCCTCGCCGAGCGGATGATGATAGTAATCGCCGCAGAATCTCAGCAGTTTCAGGATATCCGCGGGCAACGGCGCCACGTCTCGTTGCAC
This sequence comes from Betaproteobacteria bacterium, assembly GCA_947474275.1. Taxonomy (GTDB): domain Bacteria; phylum Pseudomonadota; class Gammaproteobacteria; order Burkholderiales; family SG8-41; genus PALSA-1004. The sequence continues at coordinate 34,219 of CANJHY010000026.1, read as the reverse complement.
GCTTAGTACCCGGCGCACTCGCTGCGGCGCCAGCGCAGTGCTGTCGGTCACTTCCATGATGATGCCGACCGCGATTTTTTTTCCGAACGGTACCAACACTCGCCTGCCGACGTCATCAGCAGTGACCGCGGTGGCGCTGTAATCGAACAAAGTCGGCAGCGGCACGTCGAGCGCGACGCGAACAAAATTCATAACGAGATTGTGCGCATTACAGGTTAGCGATAGACGCTCGCGTGAATTCTTAAAATTATCGACAACTGTCTTAGCGGATAGGGATTTTCGGTTGTAACACCTACCTGTGGATAACCTTGTTGATTAATATTCGGGCAGGCCTGCGGGGGTGACGAGCGGTGGCTGCCTGATTTTCTTGCGTTTTTTGGTTAATGAAAATTAATATTATATAAATCAAATACTTAAATATATACGCGAGGAAATGCGACAGTGTTGCGTCGAGGGCGCTGCCCGCTAGCCCCTGCTGTGCATAAGTTTGCGGGGGGAAGCGCCCGCAAAGCCACAACTGGCGCGGGTTTTCAGTGATAGCTGGCGCTCGCACCGCGTACCGTTTCGAGCAGCGCCGCGACGTTTTCGGGTGGAGTGTGTTGGGAAATGCCGTGCCCGAGATTAAATACATGCCCGTTGCCGCGACCATAGCTGGCGAGTATGGCACCGGCTTCACGTTGTATGGCCTCCGGTGACGATAATAGTATGGCGGGATCCAGATTGCCTTGCAGCGCAACGCGCGTGCCGACGCGTGCGCGCGCAGCGCCAATATCGATCGTCCAGTCGAGGCCGACCGCATCGCAGCCGATGGCCGCGATATCTTCCAGCCAGCCGCCACCGCCCTTGGTGAACACTATGGTGGGCACTCGCACACCGTCGTGCTCGCGTTTCAATCCGGCCACAATTCGCGCCGTATAAGCGAGCGAGAACTCATGGAACGCGGCGTGCGACAGCATGCCGCCCCATGTATCGAACACCATTACCACCTGCGCACCGGCCTCGATCTGCGCATTCAAGTAAGCAGTCACCGCACTGGCATTGACGCTGAGTATGTGATGCAGCAAGTCAGGACGCTGGTAGAGCATTTTTTTGACCGATGAAAAATCGCTGCTGCCGCCGCCTTCGATCATGTAGCACGCCAGCGTAAATGGACTGCCGGAAAATCCGATCAGCGGCACGCTGCCAGCCAGCGCGCGCCGCGCCTGGCTGACCGTGTCCAGCACATAGCGCAGGTGGTCCGCGGGGTCAGGCGCGGTCAAATTCCGGATCGCCCATTCCTCGCGTAGCGGACGCTCGAACTTCGGGCCTTCACCATCGGCGAAATACAGGCCCAGACCCATCGCGTCCGGGATGGTGAGAATGTCGGAAAATACGATCGCCGCGTCGAGCGGGTAGCGTGCAAGCGGTTGTAGCGTGACCTCGGTTGCCAGATCCGGGTTCTTGCACAAGGCGAGAAAATTGCCGGCGCGCGCGCGCGTCTGCTTGTATTCCGGTAAATAGCGTCCGGCCTGCCGCATCAGCCAGGTCGGCGTGTACGGCACGGGTTCGCGCAGCAGCGCGCGGATCAGGGTATCGTTTTTGAGCTTGGTCATGCTGGGCAAAGTCGGGCCGGTAATTATTCTTTTAAACTCAATACTCCCCTACGTCGCTGTCGATTGCAAGGGCGGGTTCAGTCCAGGGGCGGCGGAACGACCCTTTACGTTTGTTTGTGCCTCGGGTTCGTCGGTATTGCCGCTATCGCGGCAATACCGACGAACCCCTTAAAAATTCATCGACGGCGCGCGCGCACTGACGCCCTTCGCGTATCGCCCACACCACCAGCGATTGGCCGCGGCGCACGTCGCCCGCGGCAAACACCTTGGGCACGCTGGTTACATAGCAGCCCGCGCCGTCGGTCGCCGCCTTGGCGTTGCCCCGCGCGTCTTTGTCGACACCAAAGCCGTCCAGCATGGATTGCACGGGCGAGACGAAACCCATCGCAAGCAGCACAAGATCGGCCTTCATGTCGAACTCCGAGCCCGGCACTTCCTGCATTTTTCCGTCTTTCCACTCAAGGCGGGCGGCAACCAGTTTTTCAATCTTGCCGTTCTTGCCTTCGAGGCGCTTGGTTGCCACTGCCCAATCGCGTTTGGCGCCCTCTTCGTGCGAAGACGAAGTGCGCAGCCGTAGCGGCCAGTACGGCCATACCGGGTTCTTGTCGAGGTCCGGCGGCATCGGCAGGAGCTCGAACTGGGTGACCGACGTGGCGCCATGGCGGTTCGAAGTTCCAACGCAGTCGGAACCGGTATCGCCGCCGCCAATGATGACCACGTGCTTGCCGGCCGCCACTAACTCAGGCACGTTGGAGTCGCCCGCGACACGGCGATTCTGCAGCGGCAGAAAATCCATCGCAAACATCACGCCGCCAAGTTCGCGACCGGGCACCGGCAGGTCGCGCGGCTGTTCGGCGCCTCCAGCGAGCACGACCGCATCGAATTCGTCGGTGATGGTCGTCGCGTCGAGCGTCGTCGCAGCAGCATTGCCGGCGCCCAGCGGTGCTGTGCCGACGACGTGATTGACTTTGAATTCGACGCCTTCAGCGCGCATTTGTTCGATACGCCGGTCGATCAGCCGTTTTTCCATCTTGAAGTCGGGAATGCCGTAACGCAGCAGACCGCCGATGCGATCGTTTTTCTCGAAGATCACCACCGCGTGCCCGACGCGCGCCAGTTGCTGCGCGCAGGCGAGCCCGGCCGGACCCGAGCCGACGACCGCGACGCGTTTGCCGGTCTTCGCTTTGGCAGGTTGCGGTGTTACCCATTTTTCTTCCCACGCCTTGTCGATAATCGCGTGCTCTATCGACTTGATGCCCACCGGGTCGTTGTTGATGCGCAGGGTGCACGCTTCTTCGCACGGCGCCGGACAGACCCGCCCGGTGAACTCGGGGAAATTGTTGGTCGAGTGCAACGTCTCAATCGCGGTTTTCCAGTCCTGCTTGTAAACAAGATCGTTGAAGTCGGGAATGATGTTGTTGACCGGGCAGCCGCTCATGCAAAACGGAATCCCGCAGTCCATGCAGCGCGCGCCCTGGATCTTCGCTTCTTCGTCGTTCAGATGGTGGATGAATTCCCGATAGTGTTTTTTGCGCGAAGCAGTGTCGTCGCTCGTCTCTTGCAGGCGTTGAAACTCGAGAAACCCGGTGGTTTTGCCCATGCTGTTCGGTCCGCGCGCTTATTGCAGGTTCACGCCGCGGCCTTGCGGCCGGCGGCGGCGAGCTCGGTGAGCGCGCGTTTGTATTCTTTCGGGAACACCTTGACGAAGCGCAGCCGGTAAAGATTCCATTGTTCGAGAATTTCGTATGCCCGGGTGCTGCCGGTATAGCGCGCGTGATTTTCGATCAGGCGCTTCAGGACCACCTCGTCGGCGAGGCCCTGATGCCAGATATCGGCGCTTACCTTGGCCGCTTGCTCGGTCTCCGCCAGCACCGGCTCAATGTCTATCATGGCCATATTGCAGTAGTCGCCGAACTTGCCCTCTTCGTCGAGCACGTAAGCGATGCCGCCCGACATGCCGGCGGCGAAATTGCGGCCGGTGGCGCCGAGCACGACCACTGTGCCGCCGGTCATGTATTCGCAACCATGGTCGCCAACGCCTTCCACCACTGCGTGGGCCCCGGAGTTACGCACCGCAAAACGTTCACCCGCGACACCGCGAAAATAGGCTTCGCCGGCAATGGCGCCGTAGAGCACGACGTTGCCGGTTATGATGTTCTGCAAGGGGTCGCCGCGGAACTTGGCCGACGGCTGCACGCTGATGCGCCCGCCCGACAGGCCCTTGCCGCAATAGTCGTTGGTATCGCCGATCACGTCGAGCGTGACGCCGTGCGCGAGGAAGGCGCCGAAGCTTTGTCCTGCCGAGCCGGCGAAGCGCACGCGGATGGTGTCGTCGGGCAGACCGTCGTGACCGTAGCGCTGCGCAATCTCGCCCGACAACATGGTGCCGACGGTGCGGTTGATATTGCGGATCGGCATGTCGATGGCGACTTTTTCACCGCGCTCGAGCGCGGGCGCCGCGAGTTCGATCAGCCGGTGATCGAGCGCGCGATCGAGGCCGTGGTCCTGGCTTTCGCAATGTCTGCGCGCGACCGCGGCCGGCATCGGCGCCTGGTAGAAAATCTTCGAGAAATCGAGACCCTTCGCTTTCCAGTGCTCTATGCACTTGCGCGTTTCGAGCAGGTCGGAGCGCCCGATCAGGTCGTCGAACTTGCGGATGCCGAGCTGCGCCATCAGGGCGCGCGCTTCTTCGGCGACGAAAAAGAAAAAATTGATGACGTGCTCGGGCTTGCCCTGGAATTTCCGGCGCAGCACCGGGTCCTGCGTGGCGACGCCGACCGGACAGGTGTTGAGATGGCATTTGCGCATCATGATGCAGCCCGATACGACGAGCGGCGCGGTGGCGAAGCCGAATTCATCCGCACCCAGCAATGCGCCGATGATCACGTCGCGACCGGTTTTCATCTGCCCGTCGGCCTGCACTGCGATGCGGCCGCGTAAACGGTTGAGCACCAGCGTCTGCTGGGTTTCCGCCAGCCCCAGTTCCCACGGCGTTCCGGCGTGCTTGATCGACGACCACGGTGAAGCCCCGGAGCCGCCGTCATGGCCGGATATCGTCACGTGGTCGGCCTTGGCCTTGGTTACGCCGGCGGCGACCGTGCCGACGCCGATCTCGGAAACCAGCTTGACGCTGATCGACGCGCGCGAATTCGCGTTCTTCAAGTCGTGAATCAGCTGCGCCAAATCCTCGATCGAATAAATATCGTGATGCGGCGGCGGCGAGATGAGTTCAACGCCCGGCGTCGAATAACGTAGCAGCGCTATGTATTCGGAAACCTTGCGACCCGGCAACTGCCCGCCCTCGCCGGGCTTGGCGCCCTGCGCCATCTTGATCTGGATCTGCTCGGCCGAGGCCAAATATTCGGTCGTAACGCCGAAACGGCCGGACGCCACCTGCTTGATTTTGGACTTCAGCAAGTCGCCTTCTTTGAGCACGATGTCGCTTTCGACGCGGCCTTTGCCCAGCCGCGACGCGAGCGTTTCGCCCGCTTTGACCGGGGCGTAGCGGTTGCGGTCTTCGCCGCCCTCGCCGGTGTTCGATTTGCCGCCGATGCGGTTCATCGCGACGGCCAGCGTGGTATGCGCTTCAGTGGAAATCGACCCCAGCGACATTGCACCGGTCGCAAAGCGCTTGACGATTTCAGCTGCCGGCTCGACTTCTTCTATCGGTACCGGCGTGCAGTGGTCGAAGCGGAATTCAAACAGGCCGCGGAATGTCATGTGCCGCGTCGATTGGTCGTTGATCAGCTGCGCGTATTCCTGATAGGTCGAATATGAGTTGTTGCGTGTCGAGTGCTGCAGCTTGGCAATGGCGTCCGGCGTCCACATGTGGTCTTCGCCGCGCACGCGATAGGCGTATTCGCCGCCGGCGTCGAGCGCGTGCGCGAGCACCGGATCGCTGCTGAACGCCGCCTCGTGTATGCGCATCGCCTCTTCGGCGACCTCGAATATGCCGATGCCTTCAACGTTCGAAGTCGTGCCGGTGAAGTACTTGTCGATCAGCGTGCGCGACAGGCCGACCGCCTCGAAAATCTGTGCGCCCGTGTACGACATGTAAGTCGAAATGCCCATCTTGGACATGACTTTGCGCAGGCCCTTGCCGATCGCCTTGACGAAATTCTTGATCGCCTTTTTGCCGTCAGCACCGGCACCAAGCAGGTCCCGCTGCGCAGCGTCAAGCAGCGATTCCAGTGCGAGGTAAGGATGCACCGCTTCCGCGCCATAGCCGCCGAGCAGCGCGAAATGATGGACTTCGCGCGCTGAGCCGGTCTCGACTACCAGGCCGGTCGAAGTACGCAGCCCCTTGGCAACCAGATGCTGGTGTATCGCCGACAGCGCCAGCAACGCCGGAATTGCGACGTTTTCGCGATCGACTTTGCGGTCGGAAATGATCAGGATCGAATAACCGCTGCGTACCGCGTCTTCCGCCTGGGCGCGCAGCGATGCGAGCCGTGCTTCTATGGCGTGCTTGCCCCACGCGACCGGATAGCAGATATCGAGTTCGCACGACCGGAACTTGCCCTGCGTATAGCGATCGATGTGGCGGATCTTCTCCATTTCAAAGAAATCGAGCACCGGCTGGCCGACTTCCAGCCGCAGCGGCGGGTTCAGTTCGTCGATGCCCAGCAGATTGGGCTTCGGTCCGATGAAGGAAACCAGCGAGGTCACGAGTTCTTCGCGTATCGGGTCGATCGGCGGGTTGGTGACCTGCGCGAACAATTGCTTGAAATAGTGGTACAGCGTTTTGTCTTTGTTCGACAGCACCGCCAGCGGCGAGTCGTTGCCCATCGAGCCGATCGGCTCCTCGCCGTTGACCGCCATCGGCGTCATCAGGAACTTGATGTCTTCCTGGGTATAGGCGAACGCCTGCTGACGGTCGAGCAGGGGCACGGCCGAACGCTCCGGACGCTGCTTGTCGCTCTCGACTTCATCGAGTTTCACGCGGATGCGCTCGATCCACTCGCCGTAGGGCTTCGCGTTGGCGAGCGTGTCTTTGAGTTCATTGTCGTCGACGATGCGGCCTTTCTCGAGGTCGACGAGAAACATTTTGCCGGGCTGCAGGCGCCACTTCTTGACGATGGATTCCTCGGGTATGGGCAGGCAGCCGCACTCCGAGCCCATGATGACGAGATCGTCGTCAGTCACGATGTAGCGCGCGGGACGCAGCCCGTTGCGATCCAGCGTGGCGCCGATCTGGCGGCCGTCGGTAAAGACGATTGCCGCCGGACCATCCCACGGCTCCATCATCGCCGCGTGGTATTCGTAAAACGCCCGCCGATTGGGGTCCATCAGGGAGTGGCTTTCCCACGCTTCGGGGATCATCATCATGACGGCATGCGCAATCGAATAGCCGCTCATCACCAGGAGTTCGAGCGTATTGTCGAACGACGCCGAATCGGACTGGCCGTGGTAAATCAGCGGCCACAACTTGTCTAGGTCCTTGCCGAGTATCGGGCTGGAGATGGCGCCCTGGCGCGCGCGTATCCAGTTGACGTTGCCGCGCAGCGTGTTGATTTCGCCATTGTGTGCAATCAGGCGAAACGGGTGTGCCAAGTCCCAGGTCGGGAACGTGTTGGTCGAAAAGCGCTGGTGCACGAGCGCCAGCGCAGAGACGACGCGGGCGTCCTGCAGGTCTTTGTAATAGGTGCCGACCTGGTTCGCCAGCAGCATGCCCTTGTAGACGATGGTGCGCGCCGACATTGACGGCACGTAAAATTCCTTGCCGTGCGCGAGATCGAGCGCCTGGATCGCGTGGCCCGAACTCTTGCGGATGATGTAGAGCTTGCGTTCGAGCGCATCGGTGACAGTGACGCCCTTGCCGCGCCCGATGAACACCTGGCGGATCACCGGCTCGATTTTCCTGACCGAATCGCCGAGTCCCGAATTGTCGCAGGGCACGTCGCGCCAACCGATGAGTGTCTGCCCTTCTTCCTTGATCGCACGCTCGATTTCGTATTCGCAAGCCAGTCGCGACGCCGGTTCCTGGGGCAGGAACACCATGCCGACGCCATATTGTCCGTACGGCGGCAGCTTGACGTGTTGCCTGGCCATTTCTTCGCGCAGGAACGCGTCCGGAATCTGCAGCAGGATGCCGGCACCGTCGCCAGCAAGCGGATCGGCGCCGACCGCGCCTCTATGCGCCAGATTCTTGAGTATCTGCAGCCCCTGCTCGACGATGGAGTGGGATTTCTTGCCCTTGATATGGGCGACGAAACCGACGCCGCAGGCGTCGTGTTCATTGGCCGGATTGTAGAGTCCCTGGGCAAGGGGCGGCTGGTTCAAGTTTTACCTCTGGTGTCAAAAAAAGCCGGGTGGGCACCAACCGGCTGCGGATCGCATGAATTACGCGCAAACGAGCCAAATATACAGCCTGCAGGGCGAGACTGCAAGGCCTTGAAAAATTGTGCTAATTCCGTGGTTTATGGCAGGAAGGCAGGGTCTTATGTTGCGCCGCGCCAATCTACCCGGTTAAATCTCGTCGACTGCGAACAAACGACGGTATTCGCGAATCGCATAGCGATCGGTCATGCCGGCGATGTAATCGGCCACCGTGCGCGCGGTGTCGGCGCTCGCCGGCGCGTGATACTGGGGCGGCATCAATTGCGGTTCATTTAAAAAAGCCTGGAACAGATCGCGCACGATGCGGCGCGCTTTATTGGTCATGCGCGCGACTTGGTGATGTTGATACAGATTCACGCGCAAAAATCGTTTCAGCTCGAGTTGTTCGCGCTTGATGGCTGCGCTGAACGTAATGAGCGCAGGCGCCGCGCGCACGTCCGCTATGCTGCGCGGCGCCTGCGCCTTGATGTGTTTGGCGGATTGGCTGGTGAGGTCAACGACCAGCGTACTGATCATGCGCCGCACGGTCTCATGCACCAGCCGGCGCGCGTCGATTTTTGGATGTTCGCGGCGCACCGTCTGCATGTGGCGCGCGAAAATCCCGACGCGCGACAATTGCTCCAGCGTGAGTAAACCGGAACGCAGGCCGTCGTCGACGTCGTGATTGTTGTAGGCGATTTCATCGGCGAGGTTGGCAAGCTGCGCTTCGAGCGACGGGCGCTGGCGTTTTGCGAAACGCTCACCAACGTCGCCAAGCAGGCGCGCATTTTTCAGCGCGCAGTGTTTCAGGATGCCTTCGCGCGTTTCAAAACACAGATTGAGTCCGTCGAACGCAGCGTAGCGCTGCTCGAGCAGATCGACCACGCGAAGCGACTGCAGATTGTGCTCGAAGCCGCCATGCGTTTTCATGCAAGCATGCAAGGCGTCCTGGCCTGCGTGCCCGAATGGCGTGTGGCCAAGGTCGTGCGCCAGCGAAATCGCTTCGACCAGGTCTTCGTTCAACCGCAGGTTGCGCGCCACCGAGCGCGCGATCTGCGCGACTTCCAGGCTGTGCGTCAGGCGGGTGCGAAAAAGATCACCCTCGTGATTGACGAAGACCTGGGTCTTGTACTCGAGGCGGCGAAACGCCGTCGAATGGATGATGCGGTCGCGGTCGCGCTGAAATTCGCTGCGGCCGACTGGCGGTGCTTCGCGCTGCGCGCGGCCCCGCGTGTTGCGCGGGCCGATGGCATAAGGCGCTGGATCAGACATGTGCGACCGAGGCGGCGAGTGCCGTTTCCAGCGCGTGCGGCGGCACATCGGCGGTCAAAAACGCCGAGCCGATGGCGTGTAACAGGATAAAACGGATTTTTCCACCTTCGACTTTCTTGTCGATACCCATCAGCTGCAAATAGCGCTCGAGTCCGAAATCAGGGGCCGTCACCGGCAAGCCGGCGCGTTCGAGTACAGCGACTATGCGCGCGACGTCCGTGGCGGTGAGCATGCCCATGGCCTGAGATACGCGCGCCGCGATTACCATGCCGGCGGCGACGGCTTCACCATGCAGCCATGCGCCATAACCCAGGCCCGTTTCGATGGCGTGTCCGAACGTGTGGCCGAGATTGAGTAATGCGCGCTCGCCCTCCTCGCGTTCGTCCGCGGCCACGACTTCAGCTTTGTTCTCGCATGAGCGTTGAATGGCATAAGTCAGCGCGGCCGCGTCGCGCGCGACGAGCGCTTCGATGTTGTTTTCCAGCCAGTTAAAAAATGGCACATCGCGGATCAGGCCGTACTTGATGATTTCGGCGAGGCCAGCGCTGACTTCGCGTCCCGCCAGCGTGCTCAGCGTGCCGGTATCGGCGATGACGGCGAGCGGTTGGTAAAACGCGCCGATCATGTTCTTGCCGCGCGGGTGATTGATGGCGGTCTTGCCGCCCACCGAGGAATCAACCTGCGCCAGCAGCGTCGTCGGTATCTGGATGAAAGGCACGCCGCGCAAATAGGTCGCGGCGGCGAAGCCCGTCAGGTCGCCAATGACGCCGCCGCCCAGAGCAATCAAAGCTGTTTTACGTTCGCAGCGGCCGGCGAGCAGCGCGTCGAACACCGAATTGAGCGTGTGCCAGTTCTTGTGCTGTTCACCAGCGGGAATCACGATCGGCGTTACGCGGACGCCGGCCGCAGTCAATGCGCCCGCCACTGTGTCGAGATACAGGGCCGCGAGCGTGGTGTCGGTGATGAGGGCGGCTCTTTTTTGCGGCAGGTGCTGTGCCAGCAAATCGCCGTGTCCGAGCAGCTCATCGCCTATGTAGATCGGATATTTCCGTTCGCCCAGTGCTACTTTGACGGTTTGCATGATTTTCCTGATCGGCAATCGAGCGCCTGGCATGCGGCTTAGCGCGCCATTCCGGACGCTGCAGTTCCGGCCTCGGCCGCCAGCATGTGCTCGCGCAGGCGTTGCTCGAGCCGGTTGGCAAGATTGCCGAGGCTCTGGTTGCCGGTATCCATGACGAGGGACGCGACTTCGTGGTAGAGGGGATCGCGCTGCGCAAACAACTCTTCGAGCTTGGCGCGCGGGTCTGCTGTCTGCAGCAATGGACGGTTGCGGTCATGCCGCGTGCGCTGCCACAGGTCGTCGAGCGACGCGCGCAGGTAAACGACCGTGCCGCCCTGCATCAGCGTCTGCCGGTTTTCTTCGCGCAGGATCGCGCCGCCGCCAGTGGCAAGCACGATGTCTTTGAGGGCGGCGAGTTCCCGCAACACGGTGGCTTCGCGCGCGCGAAACCCCGCTTCCCCCTCGATTTCGAAAATCACCGGGATCTTCACGCCGGTGCGGAGCTCGATTTCCTGGTCGCAATCATAAAATGTCTTGCCGAAACGCTTGGCCAGCAAGCGGCCGACCGAGGTCTTGCCGGCGCCCATCAGGCCGACCAGAAAAATATTGCCCGGGGTGGCGTGGTCGGGCAGAGCCGTGGAGGGGGCATTGGACATGGCTAGATTGTAGCGTGAATCGGTTGCCGTCCGAGCCGCCGGCCGGCGGTTGCCGGGGCAAAAAAACGGCGGCGAACCCGCCGTTTTTTAAGAAAGCCTTAAGACCGTCAGGTCAGCGCAGCGAGACCGTATTTTTCATGATGCGCGGGCTGATGAAAATCAGGAGCTCGTTACGATCGTCCTGTTTCGAATTGTTGCGGAACAGGAACCCGACATAAGGCAGATCGCCGAACACCGGTACCTTGGTGGTCACGTCGCTTTGTGTCTGCGTGTAGATGCCGCCGATGACGACCGTGCCGCCGTTCTGCACCAGCACGTTGGTTGTGATCTGCTTGGTATCGATCGACGGCGGCGTGGTGCCCGCGATTACGCCGTCCTTATGGATATTGAGGTCCATGATGATGTTGTCGTCGGGCGTAATCTGCGGCTTGACCTTAAGCGACAGCGTCGCTTTCTTGAACGATATGCTGGTCGCGCCGCTCGAAGTCGACTGCTGATACGGCACTTCCGTGCCCTGCTCGATGGTGGCTTCGACCTGGTCGGCGGTAATCACGCGCGGGCTGGAAATGATCTTGCCTTTGCCGTCGGCCTGCAGCGCCGTAACCTCCATGTTGATAAATCGCGATAACGCCGAGTTAAACAAGACCAAGGAAAATATGCCCGGGTTTTGGCCGTTAAGGCCGCTCGCCGGCATATTTACACCCAGCGACTGGATAAAGTTCGGAATCGGCGTCGCAATCTGCGAAGTGAAGAAACCCGTCGATTCGAGCGAACCGCCAAACGTAAGCTTATTGTCGCCCTTGCCGGGAAAATTCTGGAACCCGCGGTCAAATGTGCCAAGACGGGCGCCCAGATTGCGTGAAAAAGTATCCGATGCTTCGACGATGCGCGCTTCTATCATGACCTGCCGGACGGGCACGTCGATCTTGCGCACCAGCGCGCGGACCTGCTCCAGCCGTGACGGCGTGTCCTGCACGAACAGCGTATTGGTGCGCGGATCGATGACCGCGCTGCCGCGTTTGGACAGAATGCGCTGGTCCTTGTCGGCCAGTATTTTCTGGAAGGCATCGGCCTTCTGGTAATTCAACTGGAACGATTCGGTGCGCACCGGCTCGATGTCGGAAATCTGCGCCTGCGCCTCGAGCGCCAGTTTTTCCTTGGTGGCGAGCTCGTCGCGCGGTGCGATCCACACTACGTTGCCGTTCTTGCGCATGTCGAGACCCTTGGTCTGCAGGATGATATCGAGGGCCTGGTCCCACGGTACATCCTTCAGCCGCAGCGTGAGGTTGCCGCCGACCGTATCGCTGGTGATGAAGTTAAAACCGGTGAAGTCGGCAATGACCTGCAGCACCGCACGCACTTCGACGTTCTGGAAGTTGAGCGACAGCTTCTCGCCGGTATAACCGACGCGCGAACCCTGGATCAGCTTGCTCGGGTCTTCGACGATCGGTTTGATTTCGACGATGAACTGGTTGTTCGTCTGGTAGGCCGAGTGTTCCCACAGCCCTTTGGGCTCGATCGAAATGCGCGATCCGCCGCCTTGCACGAATGCGTCCACGGTCTGCACCGGCGTCGCGAAATCGATCACGTCGAGGCGGCGCTCGAGGTTTTTCGGCAAGGCCGTGTTCATGAAGTCGATGATCAGGTTGCGTCCCTGCTGGCGCAAATCGATGCCCACGCTGCTGTCCGACAGGTCGATCACGATGCGGCCTTCGCCGTTCGGCCCGCGGCGGAAACTAATGTCGCGCAAAGTGTGGCGCGTGTCGTTCGCTTTCGCTTCCGCGAAATGCGAGGTGATCGGGGTTGCCGCGACCGCGTCGCCGCTGGCCGTCTGCAGGGTGATGAACAGGGTTTTACCGTCGATTTTGGTGTCGTAGCCGAGCGTTTTGGAGAGATTCATCACCAGCCGGGTACGATCGCCGGCCTGCACGATGTTCATGTTGCGCAGGTCGCCATCGCCGACTTCCTGCGAGTTCTTGCCGAGCGCGTTTACGGTATTCGGAAAGTCGAATGCGATCCGCGGCGGATTGGTGATGGTGAACCCGGCCGGGGGATTGGCGAGCGGCTGGCGCAGCGTGATCCGAATGACCGTGTTGCCGCCCTGCTGCCTGGCCACGGTTATCGCCTCGATGCCGTTGGCTTCGGGGTTCGCGCTTTGCGCCCAGGCCGCGAAATTCGCGGTCAAGCCGACGCTGACTGCAAGCACAAGGCCAAGCACCGTTTTCAATAGGTTGTCCGAGAATTTCATAATGCCTCCAGATATGTTCGGCCGGTCGCTGATGCGGTAGTTGCGGCCACTACTGCTGCACCGATTCATTTGCCTGCATCCTCTGCCAGCGTCAGCGTGCTGACACGCTCGGTCCAGTCGCCGCCGCTGTCCTGCACGATTTCCTTCAACTTGATCGTCGATTCCGAAATTTCGGTGATCAGGCCGAAATTCTGTCCAAGATAGTTGCCGGACTTGACCCGGAACAGGTTGTTGTCCGGGCTTTTCACCAGCGCGTAGGTCGCCTTGTTCTGCTGCAGCGTGCCGACCATGCGCAGGTTCTCCAGCGGATACGCTTCAAGCGGTTCTTTGCGGCGCACGCGGTCCGGCTGGATACCGCCGCCGGCGAGGGTCTTCGGCGGCTCGATCTTGCGCGGCTTGAACGGATCGACCAGGTTGTAGGCGTCATACGTGAAAGGCTCGTACGGCTTGACGTCGGGCAGCGGCGGAATTCTGCCGCGCGGCAGATTTTCCGATTCTTTCACGAACTGCCGCAGATCCGAATACGATTCCCCGCCGCAGGACGCGAGGCCCAGGCAAATCAACATTGGAATAAGAATTCGCCGGATCATTTTTTGGCCGCCGCTGCTTTACCCGCTTTGTCCCTGGCGGTTTTCTTCGCCTTCGCAATCTCTTCTTCGTCGAGATAGCGGTAAGTCTTCGCGATCGCGTCCATCGTCAATCCACCCTCCTTGGGGCTCAGGGCGAGGCTGACATCGTTCAAAAGCACGATGCGCGACAGTTTCGAAATGTCGCTCGCGAAGGCGCCCATGTCGTGGTAGCTGCCGGTGATCTTGATACTGATCGGCAGTTCCGCGTAAAACTCGGACAGCGTCTCGTTGGCAGCGGGTTTGAACAATTCGAATTGAAGCCCACGTCCCAGCCCGGCCTGGTTGATGTCGGTCAGCAAGGCTTCCATCTCGGATTTGCTGGGCAGTTGTTTGAGCAGCGTGCCGAACGATTTCTCGATATCGGCCAGCTGCTTGCGGTAAGCGTCGAGATCGATCGCCTGCTTCTTCTTGTCGATGAACGTGGTACGCAGCGTCTGTTCTTTTTTCAGGGAGGCGTCAATCGACTCGAGCTGCCCCTGCCAGTCCAGAAAGTAGCTGCCGACGATAATGCCGATGAACGCGAGCAACAGGATGCCGAGCTTGGGCAGCGCCGGCCAGCTGCCGATGCTCTTGGGGTCGAGGCGCCGGAGATCGTCTAAGGTCATCATTTTTTGGTTTCCGCGGGGGGAGCGCCCTTGGCCGGAGCGCCAGGTGCGACGACTTGCGCGGTTGGTATGGCGGCGCCGGCTGCGGCTGCCGGTTTCTTGCCGGCTGCCGGGTCTTCCTTGCTGCGCGCCAGCGATACGGCGAGGCTGAATTCACTCAGGCGCGAGGTCTTGTCCTGAATTGCGTGAATTTCGATCAGGCTCGGCTTTTCGAGATAAGGCGATGACTCCAGGTTGCGCATGAACGTGGAGACGCGGGCGTTCGATTGGGCAAAGCCGTTGACGGCGACCCGGGCGCCTTTTTGCTGGACGCTTTTCAGGTACACCCCGTCCGGCAACTGGCGCACCAGCTGGTCCAGCAGGTAAACCGTTTCCGCGCGATTGGCCTGCAACGATTCGACGATTTTCTTGCGCTGCAGCAACGCGGTGGTTTGTTCCTGGACCTTCTTGATTTCTTCAATCTGCTTGTCCAGCGCGGCAATTTCGGTTTCGAGGTAGGTATTGCGCCCGTTCTGCTCCTCGAGCTGGCCGCCCAGATAGCTGTGGGTCGCAAACCACACGGTCGCGCCGAGGCCCGCCACGGCGCCGACCAAGATGAAGAATTCTTTTTGCTGCTGTTTGCGCCGGATCTCGCGATGCGGCAGTAGGTTGATGCGTATCATGCGTCGAATCTCCGCATCGCAAGACCGCAAGCCACCATCAGCGACGGCGCGTCGGTGGCGAGGTTCTTCGGCCTGATTTTCGACGACAGCGCCATGTTCGCGAACGGATTGGCGATCATGGAGGGAACCGACGTGCGGCGCGTCGTGACTTCATCGATGCCCGGGATCGCAGCGCAGCCGCCGGCGAGCAGAATGTGGTTCACCTGGTTGTATTGGGTCGAGGTGAAGAAAAACTGCAGCGCGCGCGCGACTTCCAGTCCCAGCGTATCCATGAACGGCGCCAGCACCTCGGCGTCATAATTGTCCGGCAGGCCACCGGTGCGTTTGGCGGCTTCCGCTTCTTCCGGCGACATGCCGAAAGCGCGCTGGATCTCCTGCGTCAGGGTATTGCCGCCGAACGGCTGCTCGCGCATGTAGATCGATTGGCCGTTGCGCAGCACATTAAGATTCATCATCGTGGTGCCGACGTCGACGATGGCGATGTTCTGGTCTTTGCCGTTTTCCGGCAGTGCGCGTTCGATCAGCTCGAACGCGGTCTGAATGGCGAAAGATTCGATGTCCACGACTAGCGCCTTCAAGCCGGCGGCTTCGGCGGCGGCGACGCGGTCTTCGATTTTCTCCTTGCGCGACGCTGCGATCAGCACCTCCACGTCGTCCGGGCTGTTGGGCGCGGGCCCGATCACCTGGAAATCGAGGTTGACTTCGTCCAGCGCAAACGGAATGTACTGGTTGGCTTCGGTTTCGACCTGCAGTTCGAGTTCGTTTTCCAGCTGGCCGGCCGGGACCACGATTTTTTTCGTGATGACTGCCGCGGAGGGCAGCGCGAGCGCGAGGCCCTTGATATTCGTGCCCATGCGCTTCCAGCCGCGCTTCAGGCAATCGCTGACCGCTTCCAGATTATTGATATTGCCGTCAACCACTGCGTCGCGCGGCAGCGGCTCGATCGAATAGCGCTCGACCCGGTAGACGTTCTTGCCGACTTCGGCAATCTCGACCAGTTTGACCGATGACGAGCTGATATCGCAGCCGATCAACGGGGGCGCTTTCGACTTGAACAGGCGCTCTAGAAATTCGAGGTTAAAGTTCACTTTTCCCTTAAGCGTAGGCTGGTTAGGAGCAGTTTATATAATTCACATTAAATGCTAACAACAACTAACTAGCATGTAAAGTAATTCCGCGCCGTTCCTTTTAACGGGTGCACGGCTTATAATGTGCCAAATTCGCTTTATGTCTTAACTATTTAGCGTGTGCCGGCACAGCCCGCTTTTACTCTCCCCAACCCACATGTTAAGCCGTTGTTTTTTTACAACAATCAACTTTTTGTCCGGTTAGGCTATGTTTTCCCGCTGGTGGTCCTTTCCCCTTACCCTGCTGCTGTCCGCCGTTGCCGCTGGCGTCTTAGTCATTGTTTTTGTTGTAGTAATTGTCTGGCCGACGCTTCCGGATATCGACGTTCTGACCAACTATCAACCCAAGGTTCCGCTCCGCATATATAGCAGCGAGGGATTGCTGATCGGGGAGTTCGGGGAGGAGCGGCGCGCGGTGGTCAAGATCGCAGCCGTGCCCAAGGAGATGCGCGAGGCCATACTCGCGGCCGAGGACGAGAGGTTTTACCAGCACGGCGGGGTCGATTATGTCGGTGTCATTCGCGCCGCGCTGTCGAATTTCGTGTCCGGCGGGGCGCGCCAGGGTGCCAGCACCATCACCATGCAGGTTGCGCGCAATTTTTTTCTGTCCAAGGAAAAAACCTTTACGCGCAAATTTAACGAGATGCTGCTCGCGTTCAAGATCGAGCACGGCCTCGCCAAGGACCAGATACTCGAGCTCTATATCAACCAGATCTATCTCGGCCAGCGCGCGTACGGATTCGCCGCGGCCGCGCAAATTTATTTCGGCAAATCGCTCGATCAGCTGAACGTCGCTGAGATGGCCATGCTCGCAGGCCTGCCCAAGGCGCCGTCGAGCTTCAACCCGGTCGTCAATCCCAAGCGTGCGAAATTGCGCCAGCAATACGTTTTGCGGCGCATGCGCGAACTCGATTTTATTTCCGACGAGCAATGGCAGGCGGCGGACAAGCAGGTGCTCACCGTCAAGAAATATGTCAACGAGTTCGCGGTCAAGGCCGACCACTTCGCGGAAATGGTGCGCCAGGTTCTGTACGAGCGTTTTCAGGACGACATTTACACGCGCGGATTCAAGGTCTACACGACACTCTCCGCCACGCATCAAAACGCGGCTTACGCAGCCGTGCGCGCCGGCGTCATCGACTACGATCATCGTCACGGTTATCGCGGCGCGGAAAGTTACGTCGAACTCGGCCCGCAACCGACGGACGAGAATTTCGAAGATGCGCTGCAGGATGAAACCGAAAGCGATGACATTTATCCGGCACTGGTGCTCGACGCCAACGCGCGCGCGGTCAAAATCTATCGCAAGGGCGGCGAGACTCTGGAAATCAGCGGCGAGGGCCTCAAGTTTGCGCAGAAAATGCTGGGCGACAAGTCACCCGTCAATCAGCGGGTGCGGCGCGGTGCGATCATCCGCATACAGAAGGACGAAAAAGGCCATTGGCAGATCACGCAATTGCCGCAGGTCGAGGCCGCGCTGGTATCGACCGATCCGGCCGACGGCGCCATCCGCGCGCTGGTAGGCGGTTTCGATTTCGCGCGCAACAAATACAATCACGTCACGCAGGCGCTGCGCCAACCGGGCTCGAGTTTCAAGCCGTTTGTTTATTCGGCCGCGCTGGAGAAAGGTTTTACGCCGGCCACCATTATCAATGATGCGCCGCTGGTGTTCGATGCGAGCCAGACCGGCTCGGCGCCGTGGGAGCCGAAGAACTTCGACGGCAAATTCGAAGGCCCGATGCGCATGCGCACGGCGCTGGTCAAATCCAAGAACCTGGTGTCTGTGCGCATACTGCAGGCCATCACGCCGCAGTATGCACAGGACTACATCACGCGCTTCGGGTTCGAAGCAAAATATCATCCGCCCTATCTGACGATGGCGCTCGGCGCCGGCAACGTCACGCCCATGCAAATGGTCGGCGCTTACGGCGTATTTGCCAACGGCGGCTATCGCGTGCCGCCGTATTTCATCGCGCGCGTCGAAGATATGAAGGGCAATATCGTCGCGCAGGCGCGGCCCGAGCGGGCCGGAGAATCCGCCGAGCGTGCGATCGACGCGCGCAACGCGTTCATCATGACCAATATGCTGCAGGACGTGGTAAAGATGGGCACTGCGACGCGCGCCATGCAACTCGGCCGCACCGATCTCGCCGGCAAGACCGGCACCACCAACGAATTTGTCGATGCCTGGTTTTGCGGATTCGGCAGCGGGCTGGTGGCGGTTGCCTGGATAGGTTTCGACAACCCCCACACGCTGGGCCACAACGAGACCGGAGGGCAGGCCGCGCTGCCGATGTGGATTTCTTACATGGGCAAGGTGATGAAAGGCGTCGAAGAGCAGCCGCGCGTCGTTCCCGAGGCAGTTGTGCAAGCACGCATCAATCCGGAAAGCGGATTGCGCGATCCCGACGGCCGCATCGCGGAGTATTTTTACCAGGAATTTCTGCCCGTCGAGCGCGATGGCGAAGCGTCAGCGCCGGGCGCCGCAAAGCCGCCGGAAGAAGTCAAAAGCCAGTTGTTCTGAACCCGCCATGGCGCGCGATACCGGCCGCAACCAACTGCGTGAAAGCATCGCGCATGTTGCCGCGCGCCTGATGGCCGAAGAAGGTATCGAAGACTACGCGCAGGCCAAACGCAAAGCGGCGCGCCAGGTCGGCGCGGCCGATACGCGGCAAATGCCCAACAATGACGAGATAGATGCGCAGCTCAGGCTTTATCGAGAGCTCTACCAGAACGGCCATACCGCGCAACTGCGCGAGTTGCGGCAACTGGCGCTCGCCATCATGCGCGAACTGGCCGCGTTCAATCCGCACCTGATCGGTTCGGCGCTGAGAGGCAGCGCCGGCAGCAATGCCGACATCCAGCTGCAGCTCTTTAACGACAATGCCAAGAGCGTAGAGCACTTTCTGCTCGGCCGTGATATTCGTTTTCGCAGCGCCGAGACGCGCCTTTTTGCCGGCGACATGCCGCTCGCCGCGCCGGTATTGATTTTTAACCGCGATGGTTACGACGTGCACCTGACGTTGCTGTCGCCGCGCGACCTGCGCCTGCCGCTGAAGACCAGCATCGCGGGCAAGCCGATTGAAAGGGCGAAGGCCGACGCGGTGGAAGCCCTGATTGCAGAAACCTGAAACTCAGCCGCGCTCTTTCAGCCAGGTAGCGGCCGCGACGGCGAAATAAGTGAGTATCGCGTCGGCGCCCGCGCGCTTGAACGCGGTGAGGGCTTCCAGCACGCATTTTTCTTCTTCGAGCCAGCCGTTCTGGATCGCCGCCATCAGCATCGAGTATTCGCCGCTGACCTGATACACAAAGGTCGGCGCCTTGAACTCGTCTTTGACGCGACGAATGACATCGAGGTAAGGCATGCCGGGCTTGATCATCACCATGTCGGCGCCTTCGGCGAGATCGAGGCCGACTTCCCACAACGCTTCGTTGCTGTTGGCGGGATCCATCTGGTAGTTGAACTTGTTGCCGCGGCCCAGTTGCGAAGACGAACCGACCGCATCGCGAAAAGGACCGTAAAACCCCGAGGCATATTTGGCCGCATAAGCGAGTATGCGCGTGTGAATATAGCCTTTGGCGTCGAGTGCCGCGCGTATCGCGCCGATGCGCCCATCCATCATGTCGGAAGGGGCGACGATGTCAACGCCGGCTGCCGCGTTGACGAGCGCCTGGCGTTGCAGCACCGCGATCGTTTCATCGTTGAGCACGTAGCCCGATTTGTCGATCACGCCGTCCTGCCCATGGGTGGTGTACGGATCAAGCGCGACGTCGGTGATCACGCCCAGTTCCGGAAAACGCTTTTTCAGCGCGGCAACCGCGCGCGGCACCAGTCCTTTCGGGTTGGTCGCTTCACGGCCATCGGCGGTTTTTTTGCCGCGCTCGATGGCGGGGAAAATCGCCAGCGCCGGAATGCCGAGCTCAACACAGTGTTCGGCGTGTGCCAGCAGTTTGTCTACTGTATAGCGCCGGATGCCGGGCATTGAGCTGATCGGTTCGGTGCGCCGCGTGCCGTCGATCACGAAGACTGGATAAATCAGGTCGTCGGTGGTCAAACGGTTCTCGCGCATCAGGCGGCGCGAAAATTCGTCGCGCCGGTTGCGCCGCATGCGGCGCTGCGGAAATTTGCCCAGGATTTTCATTCAAAAAGACACAGGTAGTTGAAAAATGTCGGGTATTTTTTTTTACGGCACGGGAACTCACGAGGATTATAGTAGTCCTAGAAATAGACGGCGTTTAAACGTCTCCCGCTTCTCCTCCCTGAGCGGGCGCCTTAATATTTATTAAGGCTTCACCCCCGGTTTTACTCCCCTTTAACCGGGGGTTTTTTATTCCCGCCAACGCTCAACCAGCGTTGGATTTGTTTGGCGGCGTCTGCGATACCGATTTTGCGCGTGCTGGAAAATAGCTGCGCGCTGCAATTTACGTAGTCGCGCGCCAACGCCGCATTGACCTCGCGCAGAGTCGCGTTGGCCTTTTGTTGACCGAGCTTGTCCGCTTTGCTCAGCAGAATATGCACCGGCACGCCGGTCGGTTTCAACCAGTTAATCAACTGTTGGTCGAGTTCGCGCAGCGGGTGGCGAACGTCCATGATCAGGATCACGCCGCGCAGGCAGGCGCGCGTTTGCAGATAGCCGCCGACCAGGTCATGCCAATGCGCGCGCGCTGCCGCCGGCACTGCCGCATAGCCGTAACCTGGCAGGTCGACGAGATAGCGGTCGGGGCCGACGCTGAAAAAATTGATGTGCTGGGTGCGGCCCGGCGTTTTGCTGACGAAAGCCATGCGATTGCGCTGGGCCAGCGCATTAATCGCGCTCGATTTGCCGGCGTTGGAGCGGCCGGCAAACGCGACTTCCGCGCCATGCGCGGACGGCAGCGTATGCAATTCAGCGACAGTTGTGACGAATTCAATATTGCGCAGAGTGGACATTGCGACCGTAGCCTAGCCTGTAAGGGGGGATTTCGATAGAATACGGCGTTTTCGTCAGGTTGCAACGTGGCAAGGGAGATCCTATGAGATTTATTACGGTGCTGCTGGGTTTGATATGCGCAGCCTATGTTCCACTCGGCCACGCTGCCGAGCCGGCGGCCAAAACTGATCCCGCACAGGCGCAAGCGATTGTTACCAAGGTATGCGCCGCCTGTCATGCCGCGGACGGCAACAGTCCAAGCCCCGCCAATCCGGTGCTCGCCGGGCAGCACGCCGACTATATTGCGAAGCAACTTGCCGACTTCAAAGCCAACAAGGAACGCAAAAATCCCGTCATGCTCGGCATGTCGGCCGCGCTGTCCCCCCAGGACATGAAAAATCTGGGTGCTTATTTCGAAGCGCAGAAACCGAAAACCCGCGCTGCCAAAGATCCGGCGCTGGTCAAGCTGGGTCAGCAGATTTATCGCGGCGGCATCATGAGCAAAGGCGTGGCTGCCTGCGCGTCCTGCCATGGACCCAGCGGCGCCGGAATTCCCGCGCAGTTTCCGCGCGTGGCCGGCCAGTATGCCGAATATACGGTCGCCCAACTGCAGGGGTTCCGTGCGGGCGAGCGTGCCAACGATCCAAACCGCATGATGCGCGCGGTCGCCGCCCGTTTGTCGGATGCGGAAATCAAAGCAGTGTCTGAATATATGGCGGGGCTGCGTTGACGCGCGAGCAGATCAACTAAAAAAGGCGGCCAAGGCCGCCTTTTTTATCGGGTGCGCGCTGCAACTCAGGCGGCCCCGGAAAAATAATGCCGCGCCGCCGCCAGCGTTTGTTCGATATCCGCGTCGTTGTGCGCGGACGAGACGAAGCCCGCTTCGAACGCCGATGGCGCGAGATAAATGCCTTGCTCGAGCATCGAGTGAAAAAAGCGATTGAACGCTGGCACGTCGCAGGTCATGACTTCCGCATAAGATAACGGCGGCGTGGCGCGGAAATAGAGGCCGAACATGCCGCCGATCGCCTGCGCCGAAAATACGGCGCCGCTGGCGCGCGCGGCGGCGGCCAGGCCGTCCGTCAATTTGCGCGTGGCTGTTGCAAGGCGCCCGAAAAACTCCGGCGTGTCGATCGCTTTGAGGGTTGCCAGTCCGGCGGCGACTGCCACCGGATTTCCCGACAGTGTGCCCGCCTGATACACGGGACCGAGCGGCGCTATGCTTGCCATCACATCACGCCGGCCGCCGAAAGCGCCGAGCGGCATGCCGCCGCCAACGATTTTGCCCAGCGTAACCAGATCCGCAGTGATGCCGAACAGGCCTTGCGCGCCCTTGGGGCCGACGCGAAAGCCGGTCATCACTTCGTCCAATATCAACAGCGTCCCGTGGCGTGTGCACAATGTGCGCAGGGCGTCGAGAAAAGCGCGGTCAGGCATCACCAGATTCATGTTGCCGGCCACCGGCTCGACTATTACGCAGGCTAACTTGTCACCCCCGCGCGCGAAGGTGGCTTCCAGCATCGCGACGTTGTTGTATTCGAGTACCAGCGTGTGCGCGGCGGTTTCCGCCGGGACTCCGGCCGAACTCGGATTGCCGAACGTCAGCGCGCCGGAGCCGGCTTTGACCAGCAGGGCGTCGGCGTGGCCGTGATAACAGCCTTCGAACTTGACGATGCTGGAGCGGCCGGTGAATCCGCGCGCGAGCCGTATCGCGCTCATCGTCGCCTCTGTTCCCGAGCTGACGAGGCGCACCTGTTCGAGTCCCGGCACCCGCTTGCACAGCAATTCAGCCAGCTCAACTTCGGCCGCGGTCGGCGCGCCGAAACTCAAACCTCGAGCGACCGCCTGTTGCACGGCCGCGATGACTGCCGGATGCGCGTGGCCGAGTATCAGCGGGCCCCATGAACCCACATAGTCGATGTACTCTTTGCCGTCCGCGTCCCACATGCGCGCGCCGCTGCCGCGCGTGAAAAACCGCGGCGTGCCGCCGACCGAGCGAAACGCGCGGACCGGCGAATTGACGCCGCCCGGAATGACCTTCTGCGCTGCCGCAAATAATTCTTCGTTGTGAGAAGTCATGTCTTTGGCGCCTGAAATAACTGACAGAAATTGCGCGTGGCGAGCGCCGGATCGGGCGCCGCGAACACCGCAGATATTACTGCAATTGCATCGGCGCCGGCAGCGATGAGCTGGCCCGCGTTGTCCAGCGTGATGCCGCCAATGGCGACTACCGGCAGGCCAAACACCCGCGCCGCCGGCAGCACGGCAAGTGGCGCCCGTATCGCGCCGGGTTTGACGGACGACGCGAAAAAACTGCCGAACGCAACATAGTCCGCACCCTGGTCGGCGGCAACGCGCGCGCGCTGCAGATCGTCATAGCATGAAGCGCCGATGATTTTGTCGCGGCCCAGCTGTGCGCGCGCAGCCGGCACTGCGGCATCGTCGCCACCTACATGCACGCCATCGGCGTCGAGCGTGCAGGCCAGCGCGACATCGTCGTTGATGATGAGTGTTGCGCCATGGCGCCGGCACAGGTCGCGCAGCGCTTCTGCCTGCTCGCGGCGCACCCCATCATTTATGCTTTTGTTGCGGTACTGCAGCCAACGTGTGCCGGCGGCCAGCACCACTTCCACTTTGGCGACAAGCAGCGCGGTGTCGGCGAGATCGGGCGTTACCGCGTAGAGCCCTTTAATCTGCGCCATCAGCGGGCTCATCCTCGCGCGCCCAGAACAGGCGGTCGGGAATGTGCTGCCCCATGCCGGGCCGGAACGCGGCCTTCAGGGTCTGCCACGTGTATTCCTGGGCGTCCTTTACCGCATCGCTGATGCTGAGGCCGTTGGCGATGGTCGCAGCAATCGCCGAAGCCAGCGTGCAACCCGACCCGTGGTAGCTGCCGGGCAACCGCTCCCAGCTGTCGGTACGCACCACGCCGTCCTGGCCATAGAGCGTATTTACCACCAGCGGCGTATTTTCGTGCGTGCCGGTAATCAGCACGTATTCGCAGCCCATGGCGAGCAGGCGGCGCGCGCATTCGGCGAGATCGAGTTCATCCTCGCCGTCTTCCTGCGTGAGACGGCGCGCCTCTATGCTGTTCGGCGTGAGGATGGTGGTCTGCGGTATCAGCAATTCGCGCAGCGCCGAAATCATCTCTTCGGTGACGAGTTCATCGCCGCGGCCGGATGCGAGCACCGGGTCGAGGACCAGCGGAATTTCGGGATAATCGGAAACCACTTCCGCGATGGCGGATATATTTTCGGAACTGCCGAGGAGGCCGATCTTGAACGCAGCGACCGGCATGTCTTCGAGCACGCAGCGCGCCTGGTCGGCCACCCACTCGGCCTCGAGCGCCATCACTTCTTCGACGCCCATGGTGTCCTGGATCGTGATGGCGGTGACCACCGACAGCGGATGACAGCCCATGCTAGCCAGCGTCATGACGTCGGCCTGCAGGCCGGCCCCGCCGCTCGGATCGGTCGCCGCGAACGCGAGTACGATCGGCGGCAATGCGGATGGCGTTGACGGGTCCATGCTACAGGCGGGATTTATTGTTCAAAAGGCGGGCATGTCGCTAAAATATCATTTTAACCTGATTAGCAAGCGACTATGACCACCACGGACGTGAATGTTTTCAAAACCTATATGTGCCTCATCTGCGGTTTCATCTACGACGAGGCCGCTGGCCTGCCGGACGAGGGCATCGTGCCGGGCACGCGCTGGGAAGATGTGCCGATGAACTGGACCTGTCCCGAATGCGGCGCGCGCAAGGAAGATTTTGAAATGGTGCAGGTGTGAGATTTCTGCATACCATGTTGCGCGTCGGCGATCTCGACCGCGCGATCGCCTTTTACACGCAGGTGCTGGGCATGCGGCTCTTGCGCCGCAAGGATTATCCCGACGGGCGCTTTACCAATGTGTTCGTCGGTTACGGCGACGAAGCGAATGAAGCGGTCGTCGAGCTCACGCATAACTGGGACACCAGGAGCTACGAGCCCGGCACCGGCTTTGGCCATCTCGCGGTCGAAGTCGACGACGCCTACAAGGCCTGTGAAGAAGTCAAAAAACGCGGCTGCAAGGTTGCGCGCGAAGCCGGGCCGATGAAACACGGCACCACCGTGATCGCATTTGTCGAAGACCCGGACGGCTACAAAATCGAATTCGTGCAGCGCAAGACCTAGTTCTGCGCATCGTTGTTGTTGATCGCCCTCAGGCGATATCGTTTCCTTTCCCTGTTTGCGCGCCCACGTAGTCCGCGAGGGTGACGAATTGCGCAACTGATAACTCCTGCGCGCGCGCAGTCGGCGCGATACCGAGCGCGTCGAATGCCGCATCCGGCATATATTTTCTGAGCGAGTTGCGCAGCGTTTTGCGCCGTTGCGAGAAAGCGGCCACCACCAGTTTGGCAAACAGCGCTTCATCGTGCGCCACGCACGGCCGCGGCCGCAGCGGCATCAGGCGGACGACCGCCGAGTCGACCTTGGGCACTGGGTCGAAAGCGCTGGCCGGTACGTCGAGCAATTTTTCCATCTCGAACCGGTATTGCAGCATCACCGACAGGCGGCTGTAGTCGCTGTCGCCGGGGGCGGCGACCATGCGTTCGACGACTTCTTTTTGCAGCATGACATGGATATCACGGATGCGGTCACTGCAGCCCGCGAGATGAAACAAGAGCGGCGTCGAAATGTTGTAAGGCAGGTTGCCGATGATGCGCAGCCCGCTGCCGAGCGCCGTGAAATCGAACTGCAGCACATCCACGGCGTGTAGGTCGAGACGCGCGCCGAATTCCTGCTGCAGGCCCTGCGCGAGATCGCGGTCGATTTCTATCGCATGCAGTTTTCCTGCCGCAGCCAGTAGCGGGCGCGTCAATGCGCCCAACCCGGGTCCGATTTCGACTAGGCATTCGCCGGGCGCGGGACGTATCGCCGCGACTATCGCTGCAATCGCGCCGGCGTCGACCAGAAAATTCTGGCCGAATCTTTTGCGTGCCTGATGCTTCACGCTGCTGCGCTGCGGGCGGTCAGGCGCGGCCGCGGGCGAGGGCGGCCGCGAGTTCGATCGCCGTGCGCAGACTGCCCGCGTCCGCCTTGCCGGTGCCGGCGATATCGAGTGCTGTACCGTGATCGACCGAGGTGCGAATAAGCGGCAGGCCCAGCGTGACATTCACGCCGCTGCCGAAACTCGCGTATTTCAGCACTGGCAGCCCCTGGTCGTGGTACATCGCCAGCACGCAATCGAAGTTGCGCAGGCGTTCCGGATTGAACAAGGTGTCGGCGGGCAGCGGCCCGGTCAGCTGCATGCCTTCCTGCCGCAGGCTCTCGACGACCGGAATGATGATGTCGATTTCTTCGCGCCCGAGGTGCCCCGATTCGCCGGCATGCGGATTGAGGCCGGCGACCGCGATGCGCGGCGCGGCCACGCCAAAACGCGTGATCAGGTCGCGGTGCAGCACGCGCAGGGTTTGTTCGAGACTGCTCGCGGTGATCTGCTGCGCGATATCCTTCACCGCAAAATGCGTGGTGGCGAGCGCAACGCGCAAACCGCCGCCGACCAGCATCATGACCACATGCGGGGCGTGCGTGCGCGCCGCCAGAAATTCCGTGTGCCCGGTAAACGCAATGCCGGCATCATTAATGATGCCTTTGTGGACGGGTGCTGTGACCATGGCGTCAAAGCGGCCGCTCATGCAGCCGTCGATTGCGACCTCGAGCGTTTGCAGCACGCCACGCGAATTGGCGCGGTCAAGCTGCCCGGCAATCACCGCGGCCGCCAGCGGCACGTCGATCACTTCCATTGCACCCGGCACGAACGCCGATTTGCGCGCGCCGTCGAAGGGCAGGCTGCGCCACGCCAGTCCCAGTTGCCGGGCGCGCTGCTCGAGCATGCCGGCGTTCGCAATGACGACGAGTTTCTCCGTTGGCGGTTGCTGGGCGAGCAGCACGCACAAGTCCGGCCCGATGCCGGCGGGCTCGCCCGCGGTGAGGGCAATGACGGGCGTCTCGTGAGTTGGGGGATGAATGATGGATGTTCCCGGTTTTTCGCCCGGGCCGCGCGGCGGCGAACCCTGTAAGCGTATTGAGCCCGTATTTTAATCCGGTGGGGCAAGCGCCGTGCGCAGGCTATTTTTCTTCTAGTCGATATTCGACGAATGCCTTGTCGCGCAGCTGACGCAACCACTCCTGGTAAGCTTCGTCGGACTTTTGCGCGCGCAACGACTGGCGCGCCTGCAGGCGCTGCTGCTGCTTGGACATGTCCTGGTTGCGGCGCTCGAGCACCTGGATGAGATGCCAGCCGAACGGCGAGCGCACCGGTCCGCTGACTTGGCCGGATTTCAGGGCGTCCATCGCTTTTTCGAATTCGGGCACCGTATCGCCGGGCGACAGCCAGCCGAGGTCGCCGCCGCGCGACGCGCTGCCGTCCTCGGATTGCAGGCGCGCGAGTTCCGCAAAATCCACGCCGTTATCGAGCCTTTCCTTCAGCTTGACCAGGCGCTCGCGCGCTTCGTTCTCCGATACCACTTCGCTGGTCTTGATCAAAATGTGGCGCGGATGCGTCTGCGACACGATCACCTGCGATTCCTGGCCGCGCCGCTCATTCAGACGCACGATATGCAGCCCGTTGGGACTGCGCAGCACGCCGCTCAATTCGCCGGACTTCATGCCTTTGACTGCTTCGGCAAAAATCGTCGGCAGCCGCGCCAGCTCGCGCCAGCCCATCGCGCCGCCCTGCACGGCGTCGGGTGCCTCGGAAAAACTGGCCGCGACCTGCCTGAAATCGGCGCCGCTTTTGATTTGCGCCAGCGCCTGCTCGGCGCGCGCGCGGCGATCGCGCAATTGCTCAGGGCTTACCTGCTCGGGCACGCGGATCAGAATGTGCGACAAATCGAATTCTTCTATCTTGCCGTCCTGCAGCTGCAGCGAGCCGAGCAGGTTGTCGACTTCGTTGTCGCCCACCGTGATCTTGTTGTCGACCTCGCGTTCGCGCAGGCGGGACAGGACGATTTCGTCGCGGATGTCCTCGCGGAACTTGGCGAAGAGCCCACCGTCCTTCTCGATCGTTGCACGCATTTGCGCGAGCGAGATCTTATTGTCTTCCGCAATGCGCAACAGCGCTTTGTCCAGCTGACCGTCGTCGACCCTGAGACCGGTTTCCCTGGCGAACTGTATTTGTACGAGCATGTATATCATACGCTCGAGCACCTGCTTTTCGAGGACGTCGGTGCCCGGTAGCGGCGTGCCCTGCTGGCGCAGCTGCGCCGACACGACTTTGAGCCGGTCGTCGAGATCACGGCGCGTGATCACGTCTTCATTGACCACCGCCACGATGCGGTCGAGCAGGACGATGCGCCCGGATGCCGGTTGCGCGCCGGCCGGCGTGCCGGACAACATGAATGCCGCGATAGCGATGCCGAAAATATGGAAATTTTTCATATCAGACTTGCTCCGTGCGAGTTAGCGCGGCGGAAAAACGTCGTCGCCGGGATGCACCGAAGGTGCCGCCGCCCGAGAGTAGCCGCCGATGTTCCGGCGCAACAGATCCAGCGGGTTAGAGCCGATTTTGGATACGCCGTTCAATTCAAGCTGCATAAAAAAAGAATTGACGGTCGTCGTGGCCGTCGTGGCAAAACTGTGGGTGACGACGCGGAACGCCCAGCATCCGCCATCGTATTCAAGGCCGACTAGCCCTTCGAGCAGCCGGCTGTCCGCTATCGAGTAATTCCATCGCGCAACCGCACTCAGGCGGCGGGTCAGCGGCCATTGGCTGGACAGATCGACCTGGCGCAAGGTGTTCGAGGGGTTGGTGGACGTGGTCGTGCCGGATGCCGTCGTCAGCGCGCCATTGGTATAGCGGTAGGCGACATTGACGACCTTGCCCGGCTCCGGTTCGTAGCGCACGTTTGCATTGGCGCGTTGTGTCTGCGACGCGGTGGTCGTGTACTGCCAGCCCAACTCGGCCGTCCAGTGCGGCACTATGGTGCCGCCCAGCGTGGCGAGCAGGTCGGAACGGTTATCGTTGCGTGCCGCGATGCCGGGCAGCTTGACTTCCTGGCTCTTGAAATAAAACCGCTCGACGAGGCCGACGCGCAGCCGCTCGACGCCGTTTTCCTGCAGCAGCCGCGAGGTCATGCCGGTCGTGACCTGATTGGCGTCGTTGATGCGGTCGCTGCCGCTGAACTGGTTTTCCGAAAACAGCGTAGCGAAATTGACCGTTTGCAGTCCGCTGTCGAAATTCGGCAGCTGATTCTGATTGTGCGTTGGAATGTAAACGTAATAGAGCTTGGGCTCGAGCGTTTGCAGCATGTTCTGCCCTGACAGAGTCATGTTGCGCTCGAACAGCAGGCCGGTATCGATGGAGCTGATCGGCACGGCCCGCGATTGGTCGCTGACCGTCGCGTTGGTCTGGTCGAAGTCGTAGCGGGTGACGTGCATGCCGATTTTCGGCGTCAGGTAGGCATATGACGATTGCAGCGGCGCGCTGATACTCGGATAGGCGACGGCGCGCTTGCCGTTGACCAGCGTCGGGTGCGTGAACTCGGTGAAGCTGCTGGAGAAATCGAAATCCGCCGGCCCCAGGTTCTGCTTGGTCGCGTTCAGCGTCAGCGCGCTGCGGTTATACGGTTGTATTACGGGATTCAACGGATCGGTCTGCAGGGTTTGCCAGCGCTGCACGGCCGCCGAAAAGCCGAAGGTGCCGTCGTTCCACCAGTTGCCGGTCTTGGCCAGCACGCCCTGGCGGGGCAGCACGACTTGGGATGTTGCCGCAATCTGCGTCGACAGGTCGGTAAAGTAAGTGCTGTCGGAAACTTTCTCCACATTCACGTTGGCGTTCCAGCCGCCGCCCAGATTCTGCGCGTGCCGCACTGAAGTCGCAAACCGGCTCGCGCCGTCCTTGACGCGGTCGGTAGGCAGCACTTCGTAGCGGAACTCGCCGCTATACGCGGAATCCAGATAGCGAAACTCGCTGCTCAGCATGGCGCCGCGTTTGGACATGACCCGCGGCGTGAACGTGGCATCGCGATTGGGCGCGATGTTCCAGTAATAAGGGATAGAGAATTCGGTGCCCGAATTGCCGGTGGCGCCGAAGGTCGGCGACAGGAAGCCCGATTTGCGTTGGCGATCAAGCGAAAAACTCAGGTACGGCGAATACAGGAAGGGTACGCCGAGAAATTCGACACTGGCGTTGCGCGCGGTGCCGATTTGGCGCGTTTTGTCGATTTCGAGATCCTTGGCGCGCAGGAACCAGTCGTCATTGCCGACTTCGCACGAGGTGTAGTTGCCGCCGAGCATGCGGTACTTGTTCTCGCCTTCGAACACCAGCTTCTCGCCTTCGCCACGGCCCTTGGTGGCGTTGACCTGCACGCTGTACTTGGGCTTGTCCATGGCGCCGCGCTCGGTATCCAGATTGTATTTGAGCTCGGTGCCGTCGATGGTGTCGCCGCGCTGCTCGAGGCGCACGCTGCCGCGCGCGTGCAGTTCATTGTCTTGCTTGTCGAAACGCAGCCAGTCCGCGTAGACCGCTTTGCCGCGCTTGCGCAGGCGCACGGTGCCTTCCGCTTCGAGTTCGCCTTCGTGGTGGCCCTGGATGTTGTCGGCGTCGAAAAATATCGGCACCGCGTCGCGATTGGTCGGCGGAATGCGGATGTAAGCGGGCTGCAGCTTCAACTGCAGTCCGCTGCCGTCGGGCTTCAAGCCGAGCGCGCTGTCGTCGGCGGCCATGGCGCAATCCCATGCGCAAAGCAGCAACAGCACAATCGGTTTGGGGCGAAAAACGCTCATTATCAGCATCAAAGGAAGGGAGTGATAAAATCGCACACTTTCCCGAATTAGGCAATGCGCGGCGTGGACCGACTGAACGAATTAAAGCGCTGGATTGAAACTCAGTTGAACGCGCCGCCGCTGGCGCTGGAAGCGGCTTCCGCCGACGCGAGTTTCCGGCGTTATTTCCGCGTCACTACCGCGGGTGCATCGTTAATCGTGATGGATGCGCCGCCCGCGCATGAGGATTGCCGCCCCTTTGTGCGTATCGCGCGCCTGATGGAGGAGGCCGGCCTCAACGTGCCGCGCGTGATCGCCGCGGATTTCGAGCGCGGCTTTCTGCTCCTGTCCGATCTGGGCACCGCGGGTTATCTGCAGGCGCTCAACGGCGAGACCGCAGACGCGCTGTTTCGCGATGCGATAGACGCGCTGCTGCGCTGGCAGCTGGCGAGCAAACCCGGCGTGCTGCGGCCGTACGATGAAGCACTGCTCACGCGCGAACTCGCGCTCTTCCCCGAATGGTACATAGGGCGCCATCGTGCGGTCACGCTCAACGCGGCGCAGAACGACGCGCTGGCGCAGGTCTTCGCCCTCATTCTCAAAAGCAATCTTGCGCAGCCGGCGGTCTATGTGCATCGCGACTATATGCCGCGTAACCTGATGGTGTGCGAGCCCAATCCGGGCGTGCTCGATTTCCAGGATGCGGTTTACGGCCCCATCACCTATGACGTAGCTTCGCTGTTCAAGGATGCGTTCGTGAGTTGGGATGAGGAACGCGTGCTCGACTGGACGGCGCGCTATTGGGAAAAAGCGAAGCGCGCCCGCCTGCCGGTCACTGCCGACTTCGGCGAGTTTTACCGCGACTTCGAATGGATGGGCCTGCAGCGCCATCTCAAGGTGCTGGGAATTTTCGCGCGGCTCAATTACCGCGACGGCAAAAGCAGCTATCTTGCCGATACGCCGCGCTTCATCGGTTACGTGCGCGCGGTTGCTGTGCGTTACGCTGCACTGAAACCGCTGCTCAAGCTGCTGGACGAAATCGAAGGCCGTGCAGCAGCGGGCGCGGGCTACACGTTTTGAAGGCCATGATCCTCGCCGCCGGACGCGGCGAGCGCATGCGTCCGCTCACCGACAAAACTCCCAAGTCCTTGCTGGTGGTGGGCGGCAAACCGCTGATCGTCCGGCATATCGAAAAACTGGCGGCGGCGGGGTTTATCGGGATCGTCATCAACCACGCGCATCTGGGCGCGATGATCGAAGCGGCGCTCGGCACTGGCGCGCGCTTCGGCGTCGACATCGCCTATTCGCGCGAAACCGAGGCGCTCGAGACCGCCGGCGGCATCGCGCAGGCACTGCCGCTGCTGGGCGATGCGCCATTCGCAGTGGTGAATGCGGACGTTTACAGCGATTTTGATTACACGCGCCTGGCTGGCGCGGTGGGACGCATTGGGCAGCAAGATCTCTGGGCGCACCTGGTGCTGGTAGCCAACCCCGAACATCACGCAGCGGGTGACTTTGCTTTGCACGACGGGCGCGTTGCTGTCGACGGCGCGCGCCTCACTTTCAGCGGCATCGCCGCCTACTGTCCCGCCATGTTCGGTACAATTCCCCGTGGCGCCAAGGCCCCGCTCGCGCCGCTGCTGCGCGCAGCGATCGCAGCGCAAAAAGTGAGCGGCGAACATTACTGCGGACGCTGGCGTGATATCGGCACGCCGGAGCGCCTCGCCCAACTCGAACGCGAACTCGCTACGCGGTAGGGCGCGGGGCGGCGCGGCGTATAATTCCCGCATGACCGACCTCCCCATTATTGCGCGCATGGCGCCGGTTTACGCCGAACGGCGCGCGCGTCTTGCCGCGCGCATCAAGCGCGGTATTGCCATCATCCCGACGGCGCCAGAACGCGCGCGCAACCGCGATTCGCATTATCCCTACCGCTACGACAGCTATTTTTATTATCTGACCGGTTTTATCGAGCCCGAGGCCGTGCTGGTGGTAATCGCGGGAGACCAGCCGAAGAGTGTGCTGTTTTGCCGCGACAAGGATGTCGAGCGCGAAATCTGGGATGGATTTCGGTACGGTCCGCAGCAAGCGCGCGAGGTATTCGGCTTCGACGAAAGCCATCCGGTAGGCGAGCTCGATACGCGCATGCCGGATCTGCTGGCCAATCAGCCGCAGCTGTGCTGTCACCTCGGCAGCGACGAGCCGTGGGATGCGCGGGTGCTGGGTTGGCTTAACGCGGTGCGTGCCCAGGTGCGCAATGGTGTGGCCGCGCCCGCCGCGATTTCCGACGTGCGCACCGTGCTCGACGACATGCGGCTGGTCAAGGATGCGCACGAACTGGATGTCATGCGCCGCGCCGCGCAGATCTCGACTAGCGCGCACAAACGCGCGATGCGCGCGGCGGCGCCGGGCCGCGCCGAATACGAAATCGAAGCCGAGTTGCTGCACGAATTTCGCCACGGCGGCGCGCAGGCGCCGGCCTATACGTCGATCGTGGCCGGCGGCGCGAATGCCTGCGTGCTGCATTACGTGCAAAACGATGCACGGCTCAACTCCGGGGAGCTGCTGTTGATCGACGCCGGCTGCGAACTCGACGGGTATGCGTCCGACATCACCCGCACTTTTCCCGTCAATGGCAAGTTCAGCGCGGCACAGCGCGATATCTATCAACTGGTGCTGGCAGCGCAGGCGGCGGCGATAGCCGAGGTCGTGCCGGGAGCGTCATGGAACGCACCGCACGACGTGGCAGTGCGCGTGCTGGCGCAGGGGCTGATCGAGTTCGGCCTGTGTAAGGGCAGCGTCGACAAGGTGATAGAAAGCGGCGATTACCGGCAGTTCTACATGCACCGCACGGGACACTGGCTGGGTCTCGACGTGCATGACGCGGGCGACTACAAGCGCGATGGCGCATGGCGCAAACTCGAACCCGGTATGGTGCTGACCGTGGAGCCCGGATGCTATATACGTCCTGGCGCAGGCGTCCCCGCTCATTTCGCCAATATCGGTATCCGCATCGAGGATGACGTGGCGGTCACTGCGAAGGGCAACGAAGTGCTGACGCTGGCGGCGCCCAAAACGGTCGCCGACATCGAAGCATGGATGCGTGGCTGACGGTAATGATGCCTTGATGCATGGCTGACGACTACGACATCGTCATTGCCGGCGGTGGTCCGGTCGGCGCCGCGCTGGCGCTGGGTTTGCGCGACAGCGGCCACCGCATAGCCCTGCTCGAAGCACGGCCGCGCGACGCTGCGGTCGAAGACGCGCGGGTCATCGCGCTGTCGCATGGCAGCCGCCTGGTCATGGAGCGGCTCGGTGCGTGGCAAGCGCTCGCTGACGTCACGCCCATACACAATATCGTTGTTTCCCAACAGCAGCGTTTTGGCCGCGT
>CANJHY010000025.1:0-35248 GCA_947474275.1 Betaproteobacteria bacterium | reverse complement strand
GGGGACCTCGTCGTCGAAGAAGCGGATCTCTAAGACCCGCCCCACTGCCTAGGGGCACCAGAGTTGCCCTGTCAGATGTTCGGCCGTCTTGTTGTAAGAATGAGTCGGCCTCCCGCATAAGCGGCAACCACGGATCGCGTATTTCCCGGGGCATAGCGCGCCGGCTACCCACCTTGCCGGCCATTTCCCGGCCCCGTCCCCATCTCAAGTTTCGCTTTGTCACGGCCGATAAAGTGGGCAGGGCCGGCGGACGTTCAGTGGTTTGACTGATCAATCCCGGGCTTTGCCGCAACCCTGACCAGCCGGGCCCGCATCCCGGCGATTGCCGGATCGAGGCGGACGCGGAGCGCGGCATTTAGCGCTCACGCGGGAGACGAACCGGCTACAACAGTTTACGAAACTGCGGGGCGCTGCACCTGCACTGCGCTGCGGTGAATTGACGAGGTGATGACTATGAGAAACCGCTATACGAGTTTGTCGCGCGCAGGGGCCATCATGGCGTTTTGGGTCGTGGGCCTGGCGTGGTCCGCGCAATTGCGCGCCGAAGACGAAGTCAAACTCGCCATCGTAACGCCGGCGCAGGAACAACCGGTGCGGTTGCCCGCCATCAAGCTGGGCGGCATACGCAGCGGCCATGTGCTGATGATTACCAAAAACGGGAGCGAGGTCGTGAAGCCAGCGGAACTCGCGCAGCGCCAGTTGATTGCCAGACCTTCCCAGTTCCCGGACTTCTGCAGCACGCGCTAAGTCAGTTGAAGAAACCGCCGGCCCCCAATTCCTGGACCAGTGCGCGATAGTCGCGCGCGCCCGGGCTTTTCGGCGCAAACGCATAAATGTCCTGGCCGTGCATCGGGCTTTCGGCGAGGTCGACATTCTCGACGATGCGGGTCGTGCACAGGGCGGCGCCGTAACGGTTTTTGAGTTCATCGTAAATCGCGAACGAGAGTTTGCGCCGCGAATCAAAGCGCGTCACCACCACGCGGCGCTCGATGCGGCGCCCGAATTTCACTTCAAGCACGTTGAGCGCCCGGTCCAGCCGGTCTACCCCCTGCAATGAGAGGTAATCGGCGGACACCGGGATCAGCACGCGGTCGGCCGCGATCAGCGCATTCAGCGTAAGCACGCTCAGCATCGGACAGCAATCGATGACGACAGGCGCGGTGCTGTCGCCGAACGCCGCCTGCAGGCCGTTTTTCAGGCGCAGCGCGATCTGCGTATCGCCGCCGCGCAGCGCGTCTATCTTGCTCAGGTCGAGGGACGCGGCGATCAGGCGGCTGCCCGCCGGTTGCGGTCGCTGCAGTTGGTCGAGTGGAACATCTTTATCGAAAAATGCGTACACGCTGTCTTCCGCAGCGACCGCTTTGATGCCGTGGGCCAGGGTCAGATGCCCTTGCGGATCGAGATCAATCGCCAGCGGGGCGGTCTTCAACAGCGCGAGTCCCGCGCACAGATTCAGCGCCGTCGTGGTCTTGCCGACACCGCCTTTTTGATTGAATACCGCGATGACCGCCATGGGAATTTGCCGCTGCAGTGCGTTGATTGAGCCTGTGCAGGATACGCGCAGAGCCTGGGGCATGGCCGCGGGAAAAACACTGGAAAACCAAGCCTGTTCAGACCTTATGCCGCGCACTTGAGGAAATCGCCCAATTTTTGGCCAGGTGCCGGCGCATGGCCGAAGCGGCGTTTTGTAGGAATATTTCTTACAGGCACTAGTGCACATTGCGCAGCGTATTTGTTGGAGTTTGTCGTCTTAAGTCAAAAATGCTTCAGTCGCATACTTCGTTCCGTTGCATCACATACCCACCGACAAGGAGACACCGCGATGAGTAACGAACAGATTCTGGGCGAAATCCGCGAAACCAATCTTGCATACCTGTTGCTCGCGCAGCAGATGATCCGCATGGACAAGGCCAGCGGCATTTTCCGTCTCGGCATCAGCCAGGACGTCGCGGACATCCTCGAACAGCTGTCGCCGGGCCAGATCCTGAAAATGGCGGCCTCCAACATGCTGCTGTGCCGGTTCCGCGTCGATGACCGCCTGCTGCTCGGCCTGCTGACCGACCACGGCGTGAACAAATCGATGGGCCAGTCGCACGCCGCCGTGCTGATGGCAGGACAAGCCGCCGCCGGGCTGGCCTGATCGTTTTATGAATATTTGACTCGAAGGGAGTCCAGCATGCGCAACAAAAGCGTCGTCACGGAAGCCAATGAAATCAATCTGGCCGTTGAACTCGTCAAGCTCGGCGCGCGTTTGCAGGTGCTGGAAACCGAAACCAATCTGAGCCGCGAGCGCCTGCTCAAGCTGTACAAGGAAGTCAAAGGCGTATCGCCGCCCAAAGGCATGCTGCCGTTTTCGACCGACTG
The DNA here is from genome assembly GCA_947474275.1 of Betaproteobacteria bacterium. Lineage (GTDB taxonomy): Bacteria > Pseudomonadota > Gammaproteobacteria > Burkholderiales > SG8-41 > PALSA-1004. The sequence goes on along the minus strand of CANJHY010000025.1, from coordinate 32,884 downwards.
GTTCATCAGCTGGCAACCCAATATTCATTCCTCGCTGTTCATCGACATCTACCGCTACCTTGGCGAAAACGCCGGCATCAGCAGCATCGAGGCGATCATCAAGGCCTACCGTTTGTATCTCGAACACGTCGAAGTCAACGGCCTGGAATGCGTGCTGAGCCTGACCCGCGCGTGGAGCCTGGTGCGCTTTTGCGAAGCAAAAATGCTGACGACCATACCGTGCACCGAATGCGGCGGCCACTTCATCATGCACGCGATGGATTTGCACAAGAATTACGTGTGCGGCATGTGTCATGTGCCGTCGCGCGCGGGCAAGACCCGCAAAGCCGCCGAACTCGCGGCACTGGAACCGGCGCCGTTGCTGCCGGTTGCGCCGACCGTCGTGCGCGCCGCGAAATCGGCCGCCACCGCCAGACGCTTGCGCGCGCAGGCCTGAACAACACTGCTATTCACGTCCTTTTCCCGCCTTAATGGCACGCGGCGCGGTGCTAATCTGCGACGGTCATCGCGCTGACCGCGGGTTGCTGCCGCAACCCGCCCGGGCCCGGGCGCGGTCGCATTTTTCGGGAGACAGCAGGTGCTGGTAATCGTCGGGTATCTGATCGTTCTGGCCTCGGTGTTCGGCGGCTTCGCAATGGCCGGTGGACATTTGAGTGCACTGTTGCAACCGATCGAGTTGCTGATGATAGGCGGCGCCGCCGCCGGCGCATTTCTTGTCGGCAATACCGGCAAAGCCATCAAGGCCACCCTGAAAGCTCTGCCGTCCGTGCTGAAAGGCTCGAAGTACAGCAAGGCCATTTACATGGATCTCATGGCATTGCTCTACGACATCCTCGCCAAAGTGCGCAAAGAGGGCTTGATGACGATCGAAGGCGACGTCGAAAATCCAGCGCAAAGCCCGTTGTTTGCGCGTTATCCGAGCGTGCTGGGCGATCACCACGTGCTCGAATTCATGACCGATTACCTGCGGCTGATGGTGGGCGGAAATCTCAACGCGTTCGAAATCGAGAATCTGATGGACAACGAGATCGGCACCCATCACCACGAAGGCGAGTTGCCGATACACAGTATCGCCAAGCTGGGCGACGCGATGCCGGCATTCGGTATCGTTGCCGCCGTGATGGGCGTGGTGCACACCATGGCCTCGGTCGGAATACCACCGTCCGAACTCGGCCTCCTGATCGCGAACGCGCTGGTCGGCACTTTTCTCGGCATTCTGCTCGCATACGGTTTTGTCGGCCCGCTGGCGAGCCTGCTGGAACAGAAGCTCGACGAATCAAGCAAGATGTTCGAATGCGTCAAGGTAACGCTGCTCGCCAGCCTCAACGGCTATTCACCGGCGCTGGCGGTCGAATTCGGCCGCAAGGTACTGTATTCAACGGAGCGGCCGTCTTTTCTCGAACTCGAGCAGCATGTCAAACAGAAGAAACGACCGTGAACCCGCCCGCCGCGCGCGGCCGGCAACCCCGCCATGGCTGATGACTCCCAGCGCCCGATAATCATAAAGCGCATCAAGAAAAACGCCGCCGGCCACCACGGCGGCGCGTGGAAAATCGCGTACGCCGATTTCGTCACGGCGATGATGGCGTTTTTCCTGCTGATGTGGCTGCTCGGTTCGACCACCAAGGGCGAATTGCAGGGCATAGCAGATTACTTTCAGACGCCGCTGAAAGTCTCGCTCATGGGCGGCACCGGCGCCGGCGACCGAACGAGCCCGCTCAGTGCCGGCGGCCGCGACCTGACCCGCAGCGATTCACTGCAGCAGAAGCGCGGCGAGATGCCGGAGCAGAAAAAACGCATTCCCGCGCGCGAGGCGCAGGCCGAAGTGGCAAAGCTGGAAATGGCCAAATTGAAGGGACTCAAGGCGCGTCTGGAGGAAGTCATCGACGCCAGCGCACTGTTGCGCCAATACCGCAGCCAGCTGCTGATCGACATAACGACCGAGGGATTGCGCATCCAGATCATCGACGAGAAAAACCGCCCGATGTTCGATCTGGGCAGCGCGCACTTGAAACCGTACGCGCGCGACATCCTGCTCGCCCTGAGCGCGCCGTTAAACGAAGTCGAGAACTCCTTGAGCCTGACCGGGCACACCGACGCCAAGCCGTATGCGCTGGGCGAGCGCGGCTACAGCAACTGGGAACTTTCCGCGGACCGCGCCAATTCGTCGCGCCGCGTGCTGGTGACGGGCGGCATCGCGGATGGCAAAATCAAACGCGTCGTCGGCATGGCCTCCGCGGTGCTGTTCGACGGCAACGATCCATTGAACCCGGCGAACCGGCGGATCGCCATCATCGTGCTATCGAAACAGGCGGAGGAGTCCCTCAAAAAGGTGAGTGGTGGTCTTGCCGTCGGCAAAGGCGACGACGTTTCGAAGGAAGCGCTCGATGCAGCCGCACGCTGAAATTGCCGCGCTGCGCGAGCCGCTACCGGTGTGGGCGGCCGCGGCGCTGGCCGTGGGCGCGCCGGAATTCGTGCCGGCCGCATTATGGGCATTGCTGCCACGGCATGCCGGCTTTCGTTTTCTTGATCTCGGATGCGGCACGGGCTCTTGGCTGACCGATTTTGCGCGGGCGCGGCCGGACGGCAGTTATCACGGCATCGAAACCGCGCCGTTCTCTTTTCTGCTGAGCTGCTGGCGCGCGCGCAGCGCATCCGTGGTCAGCGTCGCCGGGGACGATTTCTGGCGCGCCGACTTCGCGCAGTACGACATGGTCTACGCCTACTTGTCGCCGCAGCCGATGGCGCGCCTGTGGCAAAAAGCGCAGCGCGAAATGCAGCCGGGCGCTTGCTGGTGAGCAACACGTTTGCAATTCCCGGCGTAGAGCCGACGCCCATCCTGCCGGTCGGCGACCGCCTCAACTCGACATTGTTTGTCTGGCAGATGTAGTCGTCATGGCCATTTCGAGCCTGCTGCGGCACTGGGTGGAGACGCTGGGCGAAGTCAAGCTACCGGTGCTCGCGCGCACTATGGCCGAGCTGGAACGGTTGCGCGCCGACGAAGACGGCGCCACCCCGCAGCAGATCGCACAGGTCGTGCTGCACGACCCGGTGATGACGGTGAAGGTGCTGCAATACCTGCAGCAGCATCGCAGCCGCCACCGCAGCGCGGACATCACGACCATCGCGCACGCGCTGATGATGCTGGGGACGGCGCCGTTTTCCGCGCATTTCCAGGAGCAAACTTCGATTGAAAACCGGCTCGCCGCAGACAGCGCGGCCAGGAGCGGCGTGCAGCTCGTCATGAGCCGCGCCCGCCACGCGGCGCTCTACGCGCAGGACTGGGCGCGACTGCGTCACGACGTCGATCCCGAAGAAGTCATGATCGCGGCACTCCTGCACGATATCGCCGAAATGATGTTGTGGTGCTTCGCACCCGTGCTGGCGCTGGAAATCGCCGATCGCCAGCACGGCGACCGCACCCTGCGCAGCGAGGACGTACAGCGCGCGGTGCTGGGTTTCCGCCTGCACGATTTGCAGCTCGAACTGATCAGGGTGTGGCAGTTGCCGGAACTGCTGCACGTGCTGATGGACGAAACGCGCACGCACAATCCGCGCATGCAGAACGTGGCGCTGGCGGCTGCGGTCGCGCGCCACTCTGCGCACGGCTGGGACAACCTGGCGCTGCCTCATGACTACGCGATGACGGGCGAACTGCTGTCCTTGTCTCCCGACGAGGTGGCCGCGCGTATCGCCAGGGTGGCCGCGAAAGCCGCCACCGAATGGGAATGGTACGGCGTACAGCCGCCCCCCCCTGTCAGCGGGCCGGCAGCCGGGGAATAAGTATCGCCGGCTAATCGGGCGAATAACCCCGGTTATGCCCGCTTACTCGCCGCATAGTCCGCGCGGCCGAGTCGCGATACTTGGTTCAGTTGAATTGACCCCGATATGGCTGACGATAACGACTCCGAACGCACTGAATCCGCTTCTCCGCGGCGCCTCGAGCAGGCGCGTGAGGAAGGGCAAATCGCGCGCTCCACGGAACTGACGACTTTTGCCATGATGATGGCGGGCGCCGGCGGCCTGTGGTGGCTGGGCGCGCAGTTGTTCGACCGCATGCGCACCCTGCTCAGGCACGGGCTGCAGCTCGATGCGGCCGCCGCCTCGGACACCGCGCAGATGACGACGCGTTTGCACGACGCCGCTCTCGCCGGACTGCTGGCGATGGCGCCTTTCCTCGCTGTCCTGCTGGTGGTCGCGATCGCCGCACCCCAAATTCTGAGCGGATGGAATTTCAGCATAGGCGCTTTGCGTTTTGATCTGCAGCGCCTCGACCCGGTGTCCGGTTTCGGGCGCCTCCTGTCGTGGCGCGGCGGCGCCGAGCTGATCAAGGCGCTGGTGAAGTCGGCGCTCATCACGGTGGTTGCCGCCGCCGTGATGTGGCATTACCGCGAACCGCTGCAGCAGCTCGTGATGCTGCCGCTAGCGGCGGCCATCGCGCAGACGGCGCACGTCGCCGGCATGAGCTTTCTGATCATCGCGGGCACGCTGGCCCTGATCGCCGCGGTCGACGTGCCATTCCAGTTGTGGAAGCACGGCGACGACTTGAAGATGTCGCGCGAGGAGCTGCGCCAGGAACACAAGGAATCCGAAGGCAATCCGCAGATCAAGGCGGCGATCCGCCAGCAGCAGCGCGAGATGGCGCGCCGGCGCATGATGACCGAAGTGCCGAAAGCGAGCGTGATCGTCACCAACCCGACGCATTACGCGGTGGCTCTGAGTTACGAAGACCGCACCATGCGCGCGCCGCGTGTAGTGGCGAAGGGCGCCGACCTCATCGCGGCGAAAATCCGCGAACTTGGTGCACAGCACAACGTGCCGGTGCTCGAATCGCCGGCGCTCGCGCGCGCGATCTATGCGCATGCCGAGATCGGCGAAGAAATTCCCGAAACGCTCTACACCGCGGTCGCGGAAATCCTCGCCTATGTGTTTCAGTTGCGGCGTCACCGTGAATACGGCGATGCGACTCCGTTGCCGCTGGGCGCGGTTGCCGTGCCCGCGGGACTTGATCCACAGGGAGCTCTGCAATGATAGGCGCGCTGAACCTGACGCGGCCATCAAACGCCGAACTGCTGCGCGGGCTCGCCGGGCCGGTGCTGATCGTCATGCTGCTGGCGATGATGGTGCTGCCATTGCCGCCCTTCATGCTGGACATGTTTTTCACTTTCAACATCGCGTTTTCGATCATGGTGCTGCTGGTCGGCATCTCGACCGTCAAGCCGCTCGATTTCGCAGTGTTTCCGACGGTGCTGCTGGTCACCACGCTGCTGCGCCTGTCGCTCAATATCGCCTCGACGCGCGTCGTGCTGCTCGAAGGCCATACCGGTCCCGCCGCCGCCGGCAAGGTGATCGAATCGTTCGGCCATTTCCTGGTCGGCGACAATTACGCGGTCGGCCTCGTGGTGTTCGTCATCATGGTGGTCATCAATTTCGTCGTCATCACCAAGGGCGCGGGACGCATCGCGGAAGTCGGCGCGCGCTTCACACTCGACGCCATGCCCGGCAAGCAGATGGCGATCGACGCCGATCTCAACGCCGGCCTGATCGGCGAGGAAGAGGCGCGCAAACGCCGCGCCATGATTGCCCAGGAAGCGGACTTCTTCGGTTCGATGGACGGCGCCAGCAAATTCGTGCGCGGCGACGCTGTCGCCGGCATCATCATATTGTTCATCAACATTTTCGGCGGCCTCATCGTCGGCGTGGTCCAGCACGATATGGACATTGCCAGCGCGGCCAAGGTCTATACGTTGCTCACCATCGGCGACGGGCTGGTGGCGCAGATTCCCGCTTTGCTCGTTTCGACCGCAGCCGGCCTGGTGGTCAGCCGCGTAAGCACCGACCAGGACACCGGCCAGCAGCTGCTTTCGCAACTGCTCGCGAAACCGCAGGCGCTGGCACTGACGGGCAGTATCGTCGGCATCATGGGTATGGTGCCCGGCATGCCGCATATCGCGTTCCTGGTGCTCGCGGCGGCATTCGGCGGTATCGCTTACTTCATCCATCAGCGCAATCTGGCGCCACCGCCCGGCGACGCGACACCGGCGCCGCAGGCAGCGCCCGAAACGCACGACGTCAGCTGGAGCGACGTTACGCCGGTCGACACGCTGGGGCTCGAAGTCGGTTACCGGCTGGTGCCGCTGGTCGACAAGGGCCATGACGGCGAACTCCTAAAGCGCATCAAGGCGATCCGGCGCAAGTTTGCCCAGGAAGTCGGTTTTTTGCCGCCCGCCATACACATCCGAGACAACCTCGAGCTGCGGCCGAACGGTTATCGCATCACCCTGAAGGGCGTGGAGATCGGTCAGCACGAGTCGCACGCCGGCATGTTGCTCGCGATCAACCCGGGCCGCGTCACCCTCCAATTGCCGGGTGCGGCGACGGTCGATCCGGCATTCGGATTGCCTGCGGTGTGGGTCGATGCCGGCATGCGCGATACCGCGCAACAGGCAGGCTATACGGTGGTCGACGCCGGCACTGTCGTCGCCACCCATTTGAGCCAGTTGATTCATACGCACGCCGCCGATCTGCTCGGCCGCCAGGAAGTGCAGCAGTTGTTGGACCACTTGTCGCGCGACACGCCCAAGCTCGTCGAGGACGTGGTGCCCAAGCTGCTGCCGATGGCGACGCTGCAGCAGGTTTTGCAGAATTTGCTGGAAGAGGGCGTGCACATCCGCGACATGCGCACCATCATCGAAGTAATTGCCGCGCACGCGGGACGCACGCAGGACGCCGGCGAGCTTACCGCACAGGTAAGGGTCGCACTGGGCCGCGCTATCGTGCAGCAGATTTTCCCGGGCAAAAGCGAATTGCAGGTCATCGCCCTCGATCCGGCGCTCGAGCGCCTGCTGCTGCAGACGCTGCAGGCGGGTGCGGCCGGCAGCCCGGTCATCGAGCCCGAGCTCGCCGACACGCTATTGCGCGGCGCGCAGTCCGCCGCGCGCCAGCAGGAGCAGTTCGGCCTGCCGGCCGTTTTGTTGTCGCCGCCGGCGCTGCGCGTTTTGCTGTCGCGCTTTTTGCGGCGCGCGATTCCCCAGTTAAAGGTACTTGCACATTCCGAAATTCCGGATGCGCGTTCGATCAAAGTCACGTCCGTAGTCGGGAGTAAATAATGGCACCGCAAAAATTCGTCGGCAGCACCTCGCGTGAAGTGCTGCAGAAAGTCAAACAGGCGCTGGGGGACGACGCGTTGATCGTCAGCAACCGGCCGTTCGGAAACGGTATCGAGGTCACGGCGCTGGCGGCGAGCGCGCTGACCGGGGCGCCGCGCCCGCGCGCCAATATTGCCAACGACACCAGGGAGACCGAAGGCGTCGCCGCGCTCCTGATGCGCGAAATGGTAGCGATGAAAGCGATGATGCAGCGCGAGCTGGCTGGTGTGGCGTGGTCGAACCTGAAACACCGCGCGCCGGCGCGGGCGGACATGATGCAGTGCCTGCTCGACGCCGGGTTTTCGCCGGCGCTTTCGCGCGAGTTGATCGCGGTCGTCACCGAGGGTGCTACGGATGCCGACGCGCGCAAGGCGGTTAGCGCCGAAATCGAACGCCGGCTGCCGCTCGCCAGCCGCGAATCGCTGGTCGAGCAGGGCGGCGTGTACGCACTGGTCGGGCCGACCGGCGTCGGCAAGACAACCACCATAGCCAAGCTCGCGGCGCGCTGCGTGGTGCGGCGCGGCGGCGCGAGCCTCGCGCTTTTGACCACCGACAGCTATCGCATCGCGGCGCACGATCAGCTGCGCGTCTACGGCAAGATCCTCAACGTGCCAGTGCATGCGATCAAAGACACTCACGATCTGAAAGTCACGCTGGCGGAACTGCGCGACAAAAAAACCATTCTGATCGACACCATAGGCATGAGCCAGCGCGACCAGCTGGTCGCGGAGCAGACGGCGCTGTTGACGGGCTGCGGCACGGTAGTCAAACGCCTGTTGCTGCTCAATTCGACCGCCAATGCGGCCACCCTCGACGAAGTGATCACCTCGTACGCCAAAGGCGGCATTCAAGGTTGCGTCATCACCAAGGTCGACGAATCGGCCAGTGTCGCCACTGCGCTGGACGCCGCGATTCGTCATGGTCTCGACGTGCATTACGTGACCAACGGCCAGCGCGTGCCCGAAGATCTGCACCTGCCCAATCGCACTTATCTGTTGCATCGCGCATTGCTGCCGATCAAGGACGGCGCCACGCACAATCTGCGTCCGGATGAATATCCGCTGGTGATGGGGGCAGCGCATGGCTGATTTCCAGCGCGACCAGGCCGAAGGCCTGCGCCGCCTGCTTGACCGCGAACACCTGCGCGTGACGACCGTTACGTCGGGTAGTCACGGCGTGGGCAAGACCAGCGTGGTGATCAATGTCGCGGCGGAATTCGCCGCGCGCGGCCATCGCGTGCTTGTGATCGACGAGAACTATGGGCCGGCCAACGTCAGCGGCCTGCTGGGCGTGCGTTCGCGCTTTGACTTCAACCACGTGATGCGGCGCTCCTGCACGCTCGAAGACGCGTTGATCGAAGGGCCGCCCGGCGTCTCCATACTGCCGGCGGCGAACAGCGCGCGCGCCTGGCCATCTTTGCCGCCACCCGAACAGGAGCGGTTGATCGAAAGTTTCGGCCGCCTCGACGGGCGTTTCGACCTCGCGCTGATCGACACGCCGGCGGGCAATGCCGGCATGCCGGGGCTGTTCAGCCGCGCGGTGCAGGACACCATCGTTGTTTCATCGGCCACGTCCGACGCCATCACCTCTTCGTATGCGCTGATCAAGCGCATGCACGCGCACCAGAGTGGGCGCCGTTTTTACATGCTGCTCAACCGCGTCGCCAGCGAAAGCAATGCGCAGGTGGTCGCCGACAATCTCACGCAGGCCGCGCAGGGCTATCTCGCCGCGCCGCTCGAGTACCTGGGCAGCGTGCCGCGCGACGACAGTCTGCCGCAGGCCGCGCGCGGTTTTCAGGCGGTGGTGGAGGCCTGTCCCGCGGCGCCGTCGGCGCGCGGCTTCAAGCGCATCGCCGACTCGATGGCGGATTGGCCGCGCAACGGCCAGCGCCGCGACGGTTTCGTCAATTTGATGCAGCGGTTGCTTGCGGGCAGCCGATTTATTTTCGCCAATGCCGGAGTCTGACATGAGCCACAACACCAGCAGCAGTGCCGAAATCGAACAATGCGTCGTGAAGTTTGCGCCGCTTGTCAAACGGCTTGCCTATTACATGATGGCGGCACTGCCGCCCAGCGTCGAAATCGACGACGTGATCCAGTCCGGCATGATGGGACTGCTCGACGCCGCCAAGCGCTTCCAGGACACCTTTGGCGCGCAGTTTGAAACCTACGCGGTGCAGCGCATCCGCGGCGCCATGCTCGACGGCCTGCGCCAGTCCGACTGGCTGCCGCGCGGGCTGCGCAAGAGCCTGCGCCAGGTCGAAAAGATGATCAGCAAACTCGAACAGCAGAATGGCCGGCCGCCGACCGAGGCGGAGCTCGCCAGCGCGCTCAACGTCCCGCTTGAGGATTACCAGCAGCTCCTGCAGGACGCACGCGGCTACCAGCTGGTGTCGAGCGAAGACCTGCAGGGACACGGCGACGAAAGCTACATCGACCATTATTACTCGGACGAGCGGCCCGACCCGCTGCAGCACCTGCTCGACGAAGACCAGCGGCACACGCTGATCGCGGCAATCGAGGAGCTGCCCGACCGCGAGAAAAAAGTGATGGGGCTCTACTACGAGCAGGAACTCAACCTGCGCGAAATCGGCGACGTCCTCGGCGTCAGCGAATCGCGCGTGTGCCAGCTGCATACCCAGGCAATCGCGCGGTTGCGCAGCCGCCTGCGCGACAACTAGGGGTTTGCGCGGCCGTTTGCGCAATTCCCGAAGACATGGCGGCGCCGGCCGCAGTCGTATATTGATTGTCATCGGTTGATGGCGTCGGGTATTTGCGTCCGCGCTTTTGCCGGGCGCCTGAACAAATCACGAAACCACTCTGCGCTGCGGCATTGATTGCCGCAGCGCAGTTGCGCAATGTACCCGGGAAATGTTAAGAAGGAGAGGGCGCACAGCCTTTGACGAACCGGGGGATGTAGAGTGAGCAAGCAAACGATTTCACAGATTCTCGCGCGATTCGCGGCGGATCTTGCGTGGCAGCAGATTCCGGCGCCGGTGCAGGAGCGCGCCAAGCTCCTGCTGATCGACGCGATAGGCGTTGCGTTCGCGTCGACGCGGTTCGAGTTTGCGCAGCGCGCGCGCGCTGCCTTGAAGCACCTCGGCACGGGCGATTCCCCGGTCATCGGCATGGCGCAGACGCTTGCCCTGCGCGATGCGGCAATGCTCAACGGCCTGCTCATACACGGCCTCGACTACGACGACACCTATCTGCCGGGATCGGTGCATCTCACCGCGAGCTGCGTGCCGACGGTGCTCGCCGTGGCGGCCGCCAACGGTGCGAGCGGAGAAGAGCTGCTGACTGCGCTGGCGCTTGGCCTCGAGACGGCGGCGCGTCTCGCGTCGGCCGGCAGGGGTGGATTCGTCCGCGCCGGATTTCACGCGACCAGCGTGTGCGGCACGTTTGGCGCCACCATCGCAGCGGGCCGCCTGATGAAACTGGACGCTGCGCAACTCGCGCTCGCGCAAGGCGCTGCGCTCAGCATGGCATCGGGCACGCTGCAGCCGATGCAGGATGGCGCATGGACCAAGCGCATGCATCCCGGTTGGGCCGCCGTGTCCGGCATTACTGCTGCTGCGCTTGCGCGTGAGGGATACATCGGTCCGGGCGAGCCTTACGAGGGGCGCTTCGGTCTCTTTGCGAATTTCCTCGGGGCGAACACCAAGGATGCAGACCCGGCGAGCGTGTGCGAAGGTTTGGGCAAGCACTGGGAATTTCCACGGGCGTCCGTGAAGCTATTCCCGGCATGTCATCAGTCGCATGCGTTTTTCAACGCAGCGATCGGCATCGCGCGCGAGCATGAATTGAGCGTGGCCGACATCGACGCCATCCGCGTGCGCATCGCCGAGCCCGCTATCCCGCTCGTGTGCGAGCCGCTTGCCGCGAAGCGCAAGCCCGATTCGAGTTATGCGGCGCAATTCAGCCTGCCGTACGGCATCGCCTGCTGCCTGACACGCCGCAGCTTCGGTCTTGCCGAACTCGAGGAGCCGTCGTTCACTGACCCCGCATTGGTCGCGCTCGCGCACAAAGTCGAGTACGAGATCGATACGAACTCGGGCTTTCCGAAATTCCGCACGGGCGAGGTGATCGTCAATATGAAGGACGGCCGGAAACTGCAGAAGCGCGAGCAGATCCTGCCGGATGAACCCGCGCCGGCCGCGGCGATACTCGACAAATTTGCCGGCACCACGGCGCCGGCGATACCAGCCGAGCGCGCGGCACGAATTCGCGACATGGTGCTCGGGCTCGAACGGCTTTCCGATGTGAGGCAGCTCGCGTCCCTGTTGAGGTAGGCTTGATCGAGTTTTATCAGCGGCGCCCGGCGTGGCGAAATTGCCTGCGGCCGCACCGTTTATGACAATTCAGTAAGGGAGAAGCAATGTCCAAAGGCAGCGAGCAGGAAGCACTCAACAATCACGATCTGCGTTTGATGGCGCAAAAGCGCCTGCCCAGGTGGCTGTTCGAATTCGTCGACCGCGGCACCGAAGACGAGGTGGCGTTGCGCAACAATCGCGCGGCGTTCGAGCGCATCAAGCTGAAGACGCAGGTGCTCATCGACGTCTCGAAACGCAACCAGGAGATCACGCTGTTCGGCAAGCAGCACGGCATGCCCCTCGGCATCGCGCCGACGGGCCCCGCCGGCATGCTGTATTACAAGGGTGAACTCGAACTCGCGCGCGCCGCGAAAGCCGCCAACATTCCTTTCACCCTTGCCACCGGCTCGCAGACGAGCATGGAAGAGGTCGCCAAAGTCGTCGGCGGCACCCTCTGGTTTCAGCTTTATATGTGGTCGGACGTGCGCATGTCGCACATCCTCGTCGAGCGCGCGAAGAACGCCGGGTTTGAGGCGCTGGTCGTCACTCTCGACGGCCCGGTGGGCACCAACCGCGAGTACAACGTGCGCAACGGCTACACCGTGCCATTCCACTACACCAGCAAGAACACGGCGGCGGTGCTGGCGCGGCCGGGTTGGCTGCTCAACGTAATCATGCGCTACTGGATGTCAGGCGGCATGCCGACGCGCGCCAACTATCCGGAAGGCATGGCCGAGAAATTCACCCACGTCTCCACCGCCGAACGCAAGACCAAGAACGATTCGCTGTCGTGGGACGACCTCAGCGTATTACGCGATATGTGGCCGGGCAAATTGCTGGTGAAAGGCATCCTGACGCCGCTCGATGCCGAGCGTGCGATCAAGCGCGGCGTCGATGGCATCATCGTGTCCAACCACGGCGGCCGCAACTTCGACAGCTCGATGGCGCCGATCGAAGCGCTGGCACCCATCGTGGACGCGGTGGGCAGTCGCACCACGATCATCGTTGACAGCGGATTCCGCCGCGGCAGCGACGTCGTGAAGGCGCTCGCTATCGGAGCGAAGATGGTGATGGTCGGGCGTACCACGCTGTGGGGCACGACGGTCGGCGGCGAAGCTGGTGCTGCGCGTGCGATCAACTTTTATCGCGAGGAAATCAGCCGCACGCTGGCTTATCTGGGCTGTCGCAATATCTCGGAGTTGAGCCGCGATTGTCTTGAATATGTTCCCACGCCGCACGTGCCGCTGACAGTGTAGATCAGGCGACGGCGAGGGTTTGCGCGGGGCGGAAGCAGACAGTGCTGCCGCTGGAGGTGTAGGCGCCACCGATATTCGACGTCGAAAACAGCGCGCCCAGCGCGCGCTGCGTGCCGCTCAAGCGGCTGCCGATCAGGCCGCCGTTGGTGTCGTTCAGTTGTTGCGCGGTTTGCGTGAGGTCCAGCACCTTGCGCCATGCGTCGCGGGCCTGGGCCGCTGCGCCGGCGTGGTCGCGCAGTAACTGCTCCACGCCGGCGCGGTTGGCGGGGAGCCCGCGGCTGCGCAGCCATTGCAGGCGCTGCTCGCCCAGCCGGGAGAGCTCGAAAAGACAAATGTTTTTGGATTCTGCAAAGGCCGACAGGCTTTCCAGTTCGCCGCGCACGAGCGCCTGCTGTTCATCACGCAGGAGCGTGATGAAAGCGGCCAGCGCTTCGCTTTCGGCGTGTAGGGTGCGACGCAGTGACGTGCCGTCGGGCTGCATGGTTTAGGCCTTGTGTGCGAGTATCAGGTCGCGCACCGTGGTGAGCAGCCGGTCGGCCACTTTCTCGGCGTCGACTTTGAAATGGCCGTTGCTGATGGCCTGTTTGAGTTCGGCGACGCGCGCGGCATTCACCACCGGCGTATCGGCAAACCCCTGCTCGATGGCCTGCAGATGCGCCGTTTGTGCACTGATTTTGATGTTCGTATCGGTCGGCGCACCGGCGGCTTCGGATGCCGGCGTTTTGGCCGGTTTTCCCGCTACGTCGACGAGCGGTCCCGTAATAAGGTGTTTGATGTTGTTGTCGATTTTCATGGCTCTGGTCCTCGCAATAGCGGTGTCTCAGCTATTACGGATGCGCCGCAGCGAACCTTTAGGACTCTTTTCAGAAAGCGGGGGTAAATACCCGGCATTTCTGCGTTTTGAATACATAAGCCGTTGAACTATAACTAATTACGCATTTCGACGACGCCGCCGGCACGCGCCACGCCGCTGACCGTTTGGCCGTTGGATGTGCGGACCTGGGCGATTTGGCCGTCGGCGGCATTGGTCATGGACTTGCCGTCGGCGGAGACACGGAAACCCTGCCCCGAGGACTGCAGTTTGACGGTCTGGCCCTGTTGTACTACGAGCGGGGAACGCAGCAGATCCTGGCGCAGCGGCTGGCCGGCCGCCAGCGCGGAAGTCAGGGTTTTGCCGATTACAGCTTGTGGATCTGTGACTATCCCGACCGCGATTTGCGTCAGGTCGCCGCTTTGCAGGGCCATATCGGTCAGTGCCAGGGCCGAGCCCTGCGCCAGCGGCCTTGCGGTAACCACGTAGTCGCCCGTCACTTTGACCTGCGCTGATACATATATGGTCCACGGGGCGGCGTCATTGCATCTCACCCCGAGAGTCGTCAGCCCCCACAAACGTGCACCCGGTGGCAGAAATACTTCCGGCGCGGCGCACGCCGCCAGCACGACGCGCGGATCGATGCCGCCGACGGTGTAGGCGACTTTGCCGGGCAGGCCCGCGGTTTGCACCCGCAGGAATTGATCGACGGCCTGCCGGATCTGCGCCGGCAACTGGCGCTCGGCGCCCTCGGCGCGGGCTGTTCCGCTGCATGCGCAGCAGACGTAAACGTATATGGCCAACAGTCGGATGAACGGTCTCATCTGCGCTTCCCTCGTGGTTGTTCGCGGTTGTCCATGGCGATTCGATGCAGAGGATTTTGCGCGTATCGCGGCCGCAGGTAGCGGGCGAATTGAGCCGGTTTTGGCGGCCTAATCGACCGATAGCGGCGGCACTTCTCTACCTATGATGGTGGCCATTGATAGCCGCGTCGTAGAGCGAAAAGCGTGACCGGCGATGCCGCCTTAGTAACGGCGCATTGCAGCCAGGCTTGAGGCGCGCGCGGCATGCCACGCAACACGCGAATGGAATGAAACCATGGCCAACGATCTCGACAACCTGCTGCAATTTCACGCGCAAGCGCTGAACCTGCGCGCGACGCGCCAGCAGTTGCTGGCGTCGAACATCGCCAACGCCGACACGCCGGGCTACAAGGCGCGCGACATCGATTTCAGCAAGACGCTGCAGGACACGCTGGCGGGCCGCGTGTCGCCGGCGCAGCTCGCGCGCACCGCAGCCGCACATATTGCGCCCGCAGATCAGGGCGCGGCGGGCAGCGCCGTGCAATACCGGACGATGCTGCAGCCCTCGCTTGACGGCAACACCGTCGACATGGACGTCGAGCGCGCGCAGTTCGCCGAGAACGCCATTCACTATGAAGCCAATCTGATGTTCATCAACAGCCAGCTGAAATCGCTGCTGGCCGCGATCCAGGGGTAATCACATGTCATTGTTCAACGTATTCGATGTTGCCGGCGGCGCCCTGACTGCGCAGTCGCAGCGCCTGAACACTATCGCGAGCAATCTCGCCAACGCCGACAGTGCGACCGGGCCGGACGGCAAACCGTATCGTGCCAAACAGGTCGTCTTCAGCAGCGTGCCAATCGCCGGCACCGGCGCCACCGGCGTGCGCGTGACGGGCGTAATCGAAGACCAGTCGCCGATGAAGAAGGTGCACGATCCCAAGCATCCGCTCGCCGACGACAAGGGCTACATCACCATGCCCAATGTCAGCGTCATCGACGAAATGGTCAACATGATCTCGGCGTCGCGTTCCTACCAGAACAACGTCGAAGTGATGAACACCGCCAAAACACTGCTGCTGAAAACCCTGCAGCTCGGCTCTTAAGCAGACAAGGAGAACACATGAATACCGTTCAAAGCTCTACCAGCTCTACCGCCACCGGCCTGCCGGGGACCACCGTGCCGACCGCGGCCAACAGCGGCGCCGACATCCAGGACCGTTTTTTGAAACTGCTGGTCACGCAGATGAAGAACCAGGATCCGCTGAACCCGATGGACAACGCGCAGGTCACGAGCCAGCTCGCGCAGATCAACACCGTCAACGGCATCCAGCAACTGAACGCCACCATGCAGGGACTGGCGACGTCGTTCATGTCCGCGCAGTCTATGCAATCGACTTCGTTGATCGGCCACACCGTGCTGACCGACGGCAGCAAATTGAACGTTGTCGCAGCGTATTAATGCTCTTGAGCCCCAAGTCAACGCATTTATCACGCTCACTGCGGATCGCGCACTCGATCAGGCGCGAGTAGCGGAAAGAGAGATCGCGGCGGGACATTTGCGCGGTCCGCTGCACGGTATCCCGTTCGGGCTGAAGGATCTTTATGCGACCGCGGGCATTCTTACGACTGGACATTCGCGGGTTTGCGCTAATCACGTTCCGACGGAAGATGCCGCGACGGTGGCAAAATTATATGGGGCAGGCGCGCTACTGGTGGGCAAGCTTTCAACCTGCGAATTCGCGCATGGAGCACCTGCCTTTGATGCGCCGTGGCCACCGGCGCGCAATCCATGGAACGCAGCCCACTTCACCGGTGGATCGAGCAGCGGATCCGGTGCGGCGGTTGCTGCCGGCTTCCTGCCCGTAGCGATGGGCTCTGATACCGGCGGATCCGTGCGTATCCCGGCGGCGATGTGCGGTACGGTCGGCCTCAAACCTACCTACGGGCTCGTAAGCCGTCGCGGCGTGATTCCTAACTCCTTTAGCTTTGATCATTGCGGCCCGCTTACCTGGACAGTGGAGGATTGCGCAATCGTATTGAATGTAATCGCAGGTCATGACTCGCGCGATCCCGCGAGTGCAAGGCGGCCGGTACCGGATTATCGGGCGGCATTGACCGGCGATGTTCGTGGACTGCGTATCGGGGTAGTGCGGCATTTCTGGGAGGAAGACATCAAGACCGATCCGGAAGCTTGCGCAGCGATGGATGCGGCACTGGACGTGATGCGCGGGCTTGGCGCCAGCGTCGAGACAGTTCGCATGCGTCCATGCCAAAGTTACACGGATATCAAGGTAGTTATCGCCGGAACTGAGATTTTTGCCGTTCATCAGCGTGATCTGATCGCGCGAGCACGCGACTTCGGTGCCAACTTCCTGGTGCAGACCCTCGCCGGTTGTCTCTTCCAGTCGGTCGACTACGTCCAGGCGCAACGGGAGCGTTGCATTGTGCTGCAGGAAATGGAGGGGATTTACGCAAACTACGATGTGCTCGTTACCACGAGTTCGTCACCGGCACCGAGGCTGGACCACTATTCGACGCTGAACGCATGGGTCAAGCCGAACGTACAGGCAGTTTTCAGTGTTACCGGTGGTCCAGCAATCGCCATTTGCAACGGTTATACGGCGAGTGGCTTGCCGCTATCGATGCAAATCGCGGGACGCCCGTTCGATGAAGGAACCGTCCTGCGCATGGCCGACGCATACGAGAAGGCGACACCTTGGCGGAAGCGTCGTCCGCAACTCGTGCCCGGTGCGCCGCGCCCCCAGATTTCCGTGCCTACCGCCCTCGGCAAGGTTGAGATTGACGCTCAGACTCGCGAGCTGGCCAAGGTCTTGGCCCAGCGCGCTGGGTTGACAGTTGACGCCTGGATGCTTGAGAGTCTTTGCGAGCTCGCGCCCTATGCGTTCGCAATGGGAAGCCGGATTCGGCGTGATCATTCGTGGTCGGAGGAGCCCGCAAATGTATTCACATTTCCGCACTATTAGGCCGCATCTCGAAGCAGCACACTGAGGATAAGATCATGCCAACGCCGTTACGCGCCATCCTGCCTGGAGTTATTGTGTTGATCTGGTGCGTTGCGGTCGGCGCGCAAAGCTACCCGACCAAACCAATTCGTTTTGTGCTTCCCTTTCCTCCCGGTGGCGGTACCGATGCGCTCGCTCGAATTATTACGCCGAGCCTCGCTGAGCGACTGGGTCAGCCCATCGTTATCGATAATCGCCCCGGGGCGGCCGGCAACATATCTGCCGACATCGTTGCCAAGTCGGCACCGGACGGCTACAACCTGTTGATGGGGTTCTCAACTGTGCTGACTACGAGCAAGAGTCTTTACGCGAAACTGCCATTCGATCCGGAGCGCGATTTCGCGCCGATAACTCAGCTGGCAACCGCGCAATACATTCTGGTCGTGCATCCCTCTGTGCCGGCGAAGACTATTGCAGAGTTTATCGTGCTCGCGCGCGCGAAACCAGGCACTTTGAATTATGCTTCCTCCGGCGTGGGTGGTCCGTTGCACCTCTCGGCTGAACTTTTCAAGGCTCGAGCGGGCATTGATCTAGTCCACGTCGCTTACAAGGGCGGCGGGCCCGCTGCAACTGCGGTAATTGCGGGAGAGGTACAACTGATATTCGGTAGCGTAGCTTCGTCGTTGCAGCATATACGCTCGGGCCGGCTGCGAGCATTAGCAGTGACTGGTAGCAGGCGTTCGCCGCTGGCACCGGAACTGCCGACGATTGCTGAATCCGGTTTTCCGGGGTTCAACGTGATCGCGTGGGATAGCTTGCTCGCGCCAAAGGATACCGCGCATGAGATTATTACCAAGATCTACACCGAGATCTCCCACGTCCTCAAATCGCCGGAGGTCCGAGAGCTCATCAACAACATAGGTTACGAGCCAACGGGCACTACGCCTGCAGAACTTGCAGCAATCATTCGCAGTGAGAGCGCGACCTGGGCCAAGGTGATCCGGGATGCCAATATACGGGCAGAGTAGTTTATGGCAGTTGTCATCGCTTAAAATATCTGCGCCTTAAATGGCTGGTTGAAATTCTGTGAGAGTGGGCTCGTCCTGCCAATGGTAAACACTGTTACCGCCGATTCAAATTTGATCAGTGGTTAATTTGGCGACGGCGGGAACAATATTGGACAAGGCTAGACATGGACTCCACCTGCTGGGGGTGATAGAGTTGCAATCACCGAAAAGAGCGCCATAGAACCAGCCCGTGGAACCCTGCTATCTCACCGCATCCGTAGCCGCAGCGCGAATCCGCGAGAAGGCGCTCACCTGTGAGGAGTTGGTGCGTTCGTGCCTTGCGCGGATCGAAGAGCGCGATCCCGACATACGCGCGTGGTCGTATATTGATCCGCAGCAATCGATCGCTCAAGCGCGCGAACTCGACAAGCGGCCTGCCGTTGGCCCGCTGCACGGGCTGCCGTTCGGCGTGAAAGACGTGATCGACACCTGGGACATGCCCACTGGGCAGAACTCTCCGCACTACGTGAATCACCGGCCGTCGAAGGACGCGGCGTGCGTGGCTACGGTGCGCCATACCGGTGCGTTGATTTTGGGCAAGACCGACACCGTAGAGTTCGCGGCCGGCGGTCGCAAGGCGCTCACGCGCAATCCGCACAACTTCGCGCACACGCCGGGCGGTTCGTCTTCCGGTTCAGGCGCCGCGGTGGCTGATTTTATGGTGCCGCTCGCGTTCGGTACGCAGACGGGCGGCTCGCAGATCCGTCCCGCCTCGTTCAACGGCGTGTATGCGCTCAAGCCCACGTGGGGCGTGGTGTCGCGTGAAGGCGCAAAGATGCTCTCGGCGTACTGCGATACGGTCGGCTGGTATGGGCGCTGCGTCGCGGATCTCGCGCTCGTGGCGGAGGCGTTCCGGTTGCGCGATCTTGCCGCACAGGCACCGGTGAGCGTGCGCGGACTGCGTGTGGCGATGTGCAGGACGCCATACTGGCAAAAGGCGGAGCCCGCGGCACAGAAGGCGTTTGCGGCCGCGACCTGGCGGTTGGAGAAAGCTGGCGCGCTCGTGCAGGATCTGGAACTGGCTTCGAAGTTCAGCGGCATCAACGACGCGCAGCGCACCGTCATGATTGGCGAAGGCGGCACGGCGTTTCTCCCGGAGTTGCTTGCCTACGGAGAGCGGCTGCATCAGGAGTTTCGCGACATGGCGGAGAACAGGAAGGCGATCACAGGGAAGATGATGGTAGACGCCTACGACCTCGCGGCCGAGTGCGCTAAGACCTTCGATGCGCTGTTCAGCGACTTCGATGTCGTCGTCGCACCGGCTGCGCCGGGCGAGGCGCCCGAGGGGCTGCACACCACCGGTGACTGGGTATTCAATGCGATGTTCACCGTCATGCACATGCCGTGTCTGGCGATTCCGTGCATCAAGGGGCCGAAAGGCTTGCCAGTCGGGATCCAGATTGTTGGCCCGCGCTTTTCGGATGCGCGGCTGTTGGCGATCGGCGCGGCGGTGGCGCCGGTGATTGACGCGGATGGGAAGTGACGTGAGGTGCACGCGATTGCCGCGTTGCGCTTTGGCTCTTGTCGCGATGCTGGCCTTGAGCTTCACGGCCGCTGCCGCGAGCGGCCCGGTGGCGTATCCGAACCGCCCGATCCGCCTCATCGTCGGCTTTCCGCCGGGCACGACAGACGACTACAACGCGCGCGTACTGGCGCCGAAGCTGACCGAGCGCCTTGGGCAAACGGTGGTGGTCGATAACCGCTCGGGCGTGTCAGGGCACCTTGCCGCGGAACTTGCGGCACACGCGAGCCCCGATGGCTACACACTCATGCTCGCGGGCACGCTCACGCTTGCCTCCAGCATCACTTTGTATCCCAAGCTCGGCTACGAATTGCTGAAGGACTTCGCATACGTCTCGACGGTGTCGTCCGGGCCGAACGTCCTGATGGTGCATCCCTCGGTGCCGGTAAAGACGTTTCAGGAGTTCGTGACGCTCATCAAGGCAAAGCCCGATTCGATCCGTTACGGATCGGCCGGGCTCGCGAGCACGGGACATCTCGCGATGGAACTCCTGCTCTCGCGCGTCGGCGCCCAGCTCGTCCATGTGCCTTACAAAGGCGGTGGCGGTGCCGCGGTCGCGCTCGCGGGCGGCGAAGTGCATGTCGGGTTCACCAGCATCCCGGCAGGGATTCCGCTCATCAGCGCGAAGCGCGTGGTTGCGCTTGCGGTAACGAGCCCGAAGCGCACTGCGGCGCTGCCGGACGTGCCGGCGGTTGCCGAATCGGGTTATCCGGGATACGACGTGAAGAACACCTTCGGCATCTTCGCGCCGACGAAAACACCGGCGGCGGTCGTGAATCTGCTCAATAGCGAGATTCGATCGATCATCGCGATGGAAGACGTGCGTGCGAAGCTCGCCTCCTCAGGCGTCGATCCCGGCTCGAGCACGTCCGCGGAGCATCGGGCACTGATGGAAGCGGAAGTGAGGCAGTGGGCAAAGGTGGTGAAGGACGCAAAGATCACGCTTCAGTAGAGGCTGCTTACGCCCGCACGAACTCCGGCTCCGAACCCTTACAGCTAGGAATCTGCTCCCGTCGTTTAGGGTCGTTGAGGAGACTGGAACCGCGGTTCTGGGCAATTCAACAGAAAATACACAAGCTAAAAAAATTGCTCTCTTAATTTTTGAGTTCTATACCCGAGATGGTGCTCGTTTTATTGACGCGCTACTCTGTCAGTGGGCCCTCTACCGCATATCTTTCAAGGATGAGAACGCAGATATTTCTGCCGTCTTGGACGGTTTAATACCGCAACAGGATATCTCGATACGCAGCCATGCCGGCGGTCTTGCTGACGCTGAGCGTGTGTGCATGAGCGCAGGAATATCCGGCGCGTTCACTGCGTGTGGTGAACGCTCAACGCGCACAACTACCACGACTGCAGCGGGATTTTCGCGTCCCTGACGACCTTGGCCCAGCGCGCAATGTCTTCCCGGAGAAACGCTGCGAACTGCTCGGGGGAGTTGCCCACCGGCTCGGCACCTAACCCCAACAGCCGCTCGCGGATTTCGGGCAGCGCGAGTATGCGCACGATTTCCGTGCTCAGTTTCACGATGATGTCCCGTGGCGTGGCGGCAGGCGCGAGCACGCCGACCGAGTTGGTCGCCTCATATCCCGGGACACCCGCTTCAGCGACTGTGGGAATGTTCGGCAGCGCGCCCGAGCGTTTGGCGGTGGATACCGCCAGCGGCCTGACGCGGCCGGACTTGATGTGCGGCAGCATGACCGGCAGCGGCGCAAACGCGAGGTCGACGTGTCCGCCGACGAGATCCAGCACTGCGGGCGCAGCACCCTTGTACGGAATGTGGCGGAAATCCACGCCGGCCACGCTTTTGAAGAGTTCCATCCCCATATGCGTCGTCGACCCGATTCCCGAAGAAGAATAATTGAGCAGACCGGGCTTCGCATTCGCCAGCGCAATCAGTTCGCGCACCGACCTCGCCGGCACTGAAGAGTGCACGACGAGGCAATTGGTGGTCGCCGAGGTCAGCGTCACCGGTGCAAAGTCCTTCAGGAGGTCGTACGGGAGTTTCGCGTAGATGCTCGGATGCACGGTATGGCTGCCGGTGAACATGAGCAGCGTGTAGCCGTCGGGCAATGCGCGTGAAACGAATTCCGAGCCGATGATGCCCTGCGCGCCGGGCCGGTTGTCGACGATCCACGGCTGCCCCGTGCTCTCCTGGAACTTCACCGCGATGATGCGGGCCACAACGTCGGTCGAGCCGCCGGGCGGGTAAGCGTCAATGACGCGAATCGGCTTGCCGGGATACGCCTGCCCTGCGCTCAACGATGCCGGCTGCGCGGCGAGGTCGCTGGCCGCAAGGTTTGCTGCCAAGACGACGCAAGCAAGCACGATCTGCGGGTGATTACGCATAAAAGAATCCGCAGTTATCGAGTCAATGCCTGATGGACCCAATGCGCGCACAAGAGGGCGCGCTCGTCGCACCCGCGAGGCGCAATGATCTGGGCGCCCATTGGCAAGCCGTGCGGTCCGGTGAAGACCGGCACGGAGACCGCTGGCGTGTGCAGCAGCGTCCACATCTGCTGAAAAGCGGCTGGACCGAGGCTGCCCTTGGGGCCGATGGCCGTGAGACCGGCCGGCGCTTCGCCGGTGGCGCTGGGCGCGAGCATGACGTCGAAACCGTCAAAGAGTTCATCGAGCAGCGTGCGGCATTTGCGCGCGGTTTCGATTGCCGCGAGATATTTTTCCCGCGTCACGCCAGCGGCCTTCCTGAGTTTGGCAGTCATCGTCGCGCTCAACAGTTCCGCGTGGCGCGTGCGCTCGAAGGCCAGCGTGCGGTAAGTTTCGTAGTCGTTGATAACGTCGGCAGCGAGGATGATTTCATCCATCAATGGCGGCGCGTTGACTTGCGCGACATGAGCGCCGGCGCGCTGGAGAGCGGCTGCGGATTGCTCGAAAGCGGCCGCCATCGCCGGTTCGGCAAGCGGCCACTGTGGCGTGCGGTACATGCCGATACGCGGCGCGGTCGCGGGTTTGGATTCGAAGTCCAAGGCGGCAAAGCCGATCAGCGCGCGCCCGATCAGCGCTGCGTCGGGAACCGTGCGGCCATAGACGCCGATCGTATCGAGCGTCGCCGAGAGCGCCTTGGCGCCTGCCGGACTGATGAAATTGTGCGTGGGCTTGTAGCCGACGATTCCGCAGTACGACGCGGGCCGGATTAGCGAGCCGCCGGTTTGCGTGCCGAACGCAAGCGGCACCATGAAGTCGGCCACCGCCGCGGCGGGCCCACTCGAAGAACCGCCCGGCGTGTGATTGAGGTTGTGCGGGTTGCGCGTGCCCGCCGGATGCGTGTTGGCCAGTTCGGTCGTGACCGCCTTGCCGAGAATTGCGGCGCCGTGCTCGAGCACGCCCGCGACACACGCTGCATCCCAGCGCGGCTGATGGCCTTGGTAGATCGGCGTGCCGTATTCGGTTGGCATGTCCGCCGTGTCGATGATGTCCTTGACGCCGACTGGCACGCCGTGCAGCAGGCCGCGGCGCGGCTCCCGATCCCGCGCGCGCGCCGCGGCGATCGCCTGCTCGGGGGAAAGCCACGTCCAGGCTCTTACGTCGCTCTCGCGCTCATCGATGCGGGCAAGACAGGCGCGCGTGAGGTCCTCCGACGAAATGCGGCCGGCAGCAATTTCGGCAGCGGCCGCCACAGCGCTGAGCTTGTTCAGTTCCGTCATCAGATCACGCGGCCCACGTCGTCGTCCCGGCGGCTACAAATTCGGCGGAATGTTCGCATCCTTGATGACGCGGCCCCAGCGCTGCTGTTCCTTCAGGATGATCGCCCGGAATTCATCGGGCGTGCTGCCGCGCGCTTCGATACCCTGCTCAATGAGGCGCGCTTTCACGTCGTCCATCGCCATGATCGTCCGGATCTCCGCGTTCATCGCGGCGACGACGTTCGCGGGAGTCGCGGCGGGCGTGACTATGCCAACCGCATCAAGCACCACGAAGTCGGCAACGCCCGATTCCTTCATCGTGGGAACGTCGGGCAGCACGCCGATGCGGGTCGGGCCCGTGACGGCGAGCGCATTGAGTTTGCCGGACTTGACCATGCCCGCCGCCGACGGCACGCTGACGACCGTCATTTCGACTTCGCCTCCCGCCGCCGCGATCACCGCGGGCGCGCCGCCTTTGTACGGCACGTGCAGGATCTGCATTCCCGTCAGCAGTTTGAGCAATTCCACCGACAGATGGACGGGGCTGCCCACGCCGCCGGAGCCATAGCGAAACGCCAGGGGTTTGGATTTCGTGAGCGCCACGAGTTCCGCCACATTCTTGGCAGGCACGCCGGGATAAACCAGCATTACGTAGTTGCCCATTCCCACGAGCGAGACGTAGGCGAAATCCTTCATGATGTCGTAGGTCAGCTTGGGATAGAGGAAAGGGCTTGACGATAATATCGTGCCCAACGTGATGAACATCGTGTGGCCGTCCGGCGTGGAACGGGCCGTAAACTCGCCGGCAATGGTGCTTGCCGCGCCGGGGCGGTTGTCGACGAGCACCGTCTGGCTTGATCGCTCCTGCATTTTGGCCGCGATCACGCGCCCGACAAAATCCGTATTGCCGCCCGCCGCGAATCCATCAATGATTTTTGCGGGCTTGGTCGGAAATGCATCGGCTGCCAACGCGCCGCCGCTCGCCCATGCCAAGGTCAGTGCACAAAGCAGAGGTTTCCACATAGCGTTCTCCCTGAAGTCGAGCGAGGTAAAATTTTAGTCGAGATTGATGTGTGCTGCCAGCTATCTAAGGCGTTTAATGCGCGAATAGGAAATTTAAACGCTTCTTTTGACTGCCCGCGAATATATCGCCGGCCCGACAAGCGGTCAATCGCGCGGTGTTCGGTGAAAATCACCCTCTCCCGATGGCCATTCGCACCCTTCACCGGCCCGCATCGACTCCGGCCGACGCCGTTTGACCGCTTCGCACGAGCGCGGTGGAGAAATTCATCAAAGAGCCTCAGTTCAAAGTTAACGTTTATTCGAGAATGGTCAAGCCGGCCCGCCGCTTTGAGTGGAGACTGCCGTGCCCCCCTATGGGCGGCGCACTCTTAGCAACGTACTTGCCGGGTGCGCCGGGTGGCTCCTTCGGATCGGGTGCCGCCATAGTTAATCCACGCGAACCTTCGCCGCGCGGGCGACTTTGCCCCAGCGCTCGTATTCCGCGCGCTGATACTGATCGAACTCGGCGGCCGAGAGGGTGCCCACCTCGAAACCCAGGTCGGTCAAACGTTGCTTGAGATCTGGCACCGCCAGCGCTTTTACAAACTCGGTGTTCAGTCGGTTGACGGTAGCGGCAGGGGTTCCGGCCGGTGCGTATATGCCCCACCATTCTCCGGCGGTGAAGCCGGGCAAACCGGATTCGATCATGGTCGGCACCTCGGGCAAGTGAGCCTGGCGTTGTTGACTGCCGATCGCAATCGCGCGCAGCCGATCCTGCCGGATGTAATGCATGGCAGAGGGGGAGCAGAACATGAAATGCACCTGGCCCGCGACTAATTCGAGCAGTGCCGGCCCGCCGCCCTTGTACGGCACGTGCACCAGCTTCGTTCCCGTCGCTGTCCCAAGCTGCTCGCCCATAAGGTGCTGCACGTTCGCGATGCCCGAGGAGGCATAGTTCAGTTCTCCGGGACGCCGCTTGGCCAGTGCGATCAGATCTTTCAGTGAATACGCCGGCAGCGTCTTCGGCACGCTTAGAATCGAGGCGGCGACCGTGGCCAGACCCACGGGGGCGAAGTCCTTCATGGTGTCGTAGGGCATCTTGCTGTAGACGCTCGGATTGATCACATGTCCGGTGCTGGTAATTGCGATGGTGTTGCCGTCCGCAGGCGCCTTGGCCACGATGTCCATGCCGAGGATGCTGTTCGCGCCCGGGCGGTTATCCGGCGTGACCGGCGTGCCAAGGAACTCGCTTAGCTTGGGCTGCAGCATTCGCACGATGATATCGGTGCTGCCCCCCGGCGAAAACGGGATGATGATACGGACCGGCTTGGCCGAAAATCTGGCGTCGGGCTGGGCGTCAGCGATGTGCGTCCACGGCAATAGAATCGCAATACAACCAAGGTGCAGTGATCTCATACTCTCCCCGTGATTTGGACAATGAACGCCTGCTGAAATGTTTTTCAGCTTACGCTTATTCTAGCGTGGCAACGACTTTTTGCAGATCTTCTCGGGAGCGCGATGACCCGCGAGTGGCGAGCCCGGAATAAAAATGGTTGTTCATTGCCAGCATCGTATTTTCAATACCAGCACGGTATTGGCGTTTCAAAGCGCTTGGAAAAAGCGAGGGGCTGGCAACGGGCGCATCATGGTCTGCCACCGTGCACAAGGTTTGCAAAAAAATTATGTTTTTTTGGAATGGCGTAGCGGTTCATGATGTTTTGTCGGCCGCAGCGCTGATGGCCGCAAGGTAGCCGAAGGTCATTGCCGGCCCGATCTGGGCGCCGGCGCCGAGGACGACAAAGTCGTATTCCACGTCCCACTGCCCGGTTGCGGCTGCAGCGGAAGCGGTCACGCCGCCATCCGGTTGGTTTGCGATCGTTTCATAATGAACAGGCAATTTAGAAGATCCGCCGCCCACCGACTAGGAGGCGCGGCCAATCGCCGGCTGAAGTCGCTCGCACAATGCGACAGGAAATGGCCCGCGTCACCTCGGGCGCCCCATCGCGAGTATTGACACTCCCCAAGCGTGCATGCTACTTGAAATACTTGCGCATCCAACCGGAAATCCCGATGACTAGCACCGCTCATGCCCCCGTCGCTCATGTGCTTGCCGATTTCATCCGGCGCACGCGCTGGGATAATTTGCCGCAGGCGGTGCGTCGCGAGGCCGTGCGCGCATTCGTTAACTGGGTCGGCTGCACGCTCGGTGGTTCGAATACGCAGATGGTCGACGCCGCCGTCCGCGGCAGTTTGGCGAGCGGTTGTCGCGGCGCAGTGCCGTTGCTCGGGCGAAGTGAGCAGCTGGATCCAACCAGCGCCGCCGTGATCAACTGCATGAGTTCGGCCGCCCACGCGTTCGACGATACGCATCTGAAAACGATCACGCATCCGACCGGCCCGGTTGCCGGCGCGGCACTCGCCCTGGCGGAAATGAATAAATTCTCCGGGGAAGTATTTCTGACCGCGCTTGCGCTCGGCATAGAAGTCGAGTGCCGGCTTGCGCTGGCAATCACCAATCCAGCTGCGGCTGCACACGGCGGCTGGTATATCACCGGCGTTGCCGGCGGCTTCGGTGCCGCCGCCGCCGCGGGTAGTCTGCTCGATCTTGACCACGACCGGCTGGTGTCCGCACTGGCGCTTGCCGCCGCGCAGGCCGCGGGCGTGCGCGCAACGCGCGGAAGCATGGGCATCGCCTACGTGCCGGGACTCGCCGCGCGCAACGGGTTAACCGCCGCTTATATGGCCGCGGCCGGATTGACCTGCAACGACTTCACGATCGACGGCCGCAACGGCTTATTGGAGGTGATGGCGCCGCGCGCTGATGTTGCCGACATAACCCGTGATCTGGGAACCGATTTCGAGATGCTGAAAAACGCTTATAAGCCCTATCCCTGCGGCATCGTGATTCATCCGGCGATTGATGCTTGTTTGGAAATCGCCGCCAGGCATTCGCCACGCCCGGACGAGATCGAGCAGATCGAGCTTGAAGTGAATCCCGGCGCGCTCAAACTTGCGTGGCGGAAGTTGCCGACGACCGCGCTTGAGGCGCAGGTGAGTCTTTATCACTGGGCGGGTGCGGTATTGGTTTTTGGCGCGGCAGGTATTGCGCAAGGGGAGCTAAAGTGCGTTGACGACAAGCAGGTGAGGGCGTTGCAATCGCGTATGTCTGCCGTCGAGAAGGATGAACTGGCGACGGACCAGGCGCGCGCGACAGTGAGTATGAAAGATGGTGCCGTATACCGCGCGGAAATCCTGCACGCGACGGGCAGTATCCACCGGCCGATGAGCGAGGCGCAGCTCTGGCATAAGTTTGGACTGCTGGCGAAGCGTGTTTTGAGTGACGAGCGAGCAGCGCAAGTACTTATGCTTTGCCGGCAAGTGGCCGACTTGGACGATGCAGGCGAGGTCGGTCGGGCCGCCGCGCTGTAGCGCAGAGTGCTCGGATATAATTCAAAGGCGGTTCGTTCATTTAATTCGTAAGGCAATGCGATGGCTCTGGTACATACCGCCCATTTGACCTGTCGGCAGGACGCGCTGGAACTATTCAAGCGGCGTCTCGAGCAGCACGCGCAAATCACGCTGGATGCGGAATCCGGTTGTCACCGCTTCGACGTATACCAGTCCAGTGAAAATCCCGCGCTCTTTTTCTTATTCGAGGTTTACGCCGATCAGGCAGCGCTCGACTTGCATCGCGCTTCGCCGCATTACCTGAAGTTTCGGGCCGATACGGCCGATTGGGTGAGTGAGCGCAAGTGGTGGTTCTGGCGGGCATTCGAACCACGCCAGAGTTAAAACTGCTGATACACTCGGGGACTCTTAAAGTTTTACTGATCCGGAGGATATGCCGTGGAATTGTCAATGAAAAATAAACGCATTCTCGTGACCGCGGGTGCGGCGGGAATCGGCCGCTCGTTTGTCGATACATTTGCCAAGGCGGGGGCGCGGTTGCATGTCTGCGACATCGACCAGCAGGCGCTCGATGCGCTGCGCAAGGCGGAGCCGTCGATCACGACAACGCTCTGCGATGTGTCCAACCTGGAACAGGTCGATCGCCTGTTCGAGAATGTAAAAAAAGAACTCGGCGGTCTCGATGTGCTGATGAACAACGCCGGCATCACGGGGCCGACTTTCACCAAGGTCGAGGAGATCCGGCCCGAGGATTGGGAGCGCACAATGGCGGTAAACATCAACGGGCAATTTTTTTGCGCCCGGCGCGCGGTGCCGATGCTGAAAGCGGCGGGCGGCGGCTCGATTATCAACATGTCTTCTTCCGCCGGCCGTCTTGGCTACCCGCTGCGCACGCCCTATGCGGCTTCGAAATGGGCGGTGGTCGGTTTTACGCAGAGTCTCGCGATGGAATTGGGCCCCGATAACATCCGTGTCAATTGTTTGCAGCCGGGTTTCGTCGATGGACCGCGCAGCCGGCGTTTGCGTGAGGCGCAGGCGAAAGCGCTGGGCGAAACAGTCGAGCAATGCGAGGCGCGCATGTTTGCGAAAACATCCATGCGCCAGCGGGTGAGTCCTGCGGAGATCGCATCGATGGCGCTCTTTCTTGCCTCCGATATGGGGGCGCACATCACGGGGCAGTCGCTCGCGATATGCGGGGGCGTGGAAACCCTGCGTTAGTGCCGGGGGCGCGGGACAGCTTGCGGCAGGTGGGGCCAAGGCGGGAGCTTGGCAGCGAGTCACTCCACCTTGATGCCGGCATCGCGTAAGAGTTTGCCCTGTTTGGTAATCTCCGCCTGCAGGAATTTGCCGAAATCTTGAGGCGTACTGCCGACGATCTCCGCGCCTAACCCGAGCAGCCGGTCCTTCACCTCGGGGACCGCGAGCGCCTTGACGATTTCTTTATTCAAACGCGCGATGATTGCCTGGTCTGTTCCACTGGGGGCGGTTAGCCCATACCATTCACCGACGATAAAGTTGGGTATTCCCGCTTCAGCAGCCGTCGGCAGGTCGGGCGCCACCGGCGAGCGTTTCGCGCTGGTCGTTGCAAGAGCGCGGAGCCGGCCCGCCGCGATGAGTTGCTGCACTGCCGGAAAGCTGGCGAACAAGAGCTGCACCTGTCCCGCCACGAGATCTGTCACCGCCGGCCCGCTGCCTTTGTAAAGAACACTGTTTAGGTTGGTGTTGTAGGCCGACTTCAACTGCTCCACCGCGAGGTGGCCGGGCGAGCCCGCACCGGCAAGCGCGACGTTAATGTGACCGGGATTTGCTTTCGCGTGGGCAATCAGTTCCTGCATCGACTTGACGGGCAACGCCGGGTGCACAACGACGACATACAACCCGTATGCGACGAGCGAGATTGGCGCAAATGACTTGACCGAGTCATAGGGCAGCTTACTGTAGAGCACTGGATTTACCGAGTGCGCGCTGATGATCATGCCGATCGTGTGTCCGTCGGGTGCGGCCTTTGCAATGATGTCGGTGCCTATGATGCCCCCGGCGCCGCTGCGATTGTCGATGACGACCTGCTGGGCCAGGCTTTCGCCGAGCCGCTGTCCAACAATTCGCGAAATGGCGTCGGTGCCGCCTCCCGGTGGAAAGGGCACCACGAGACGGACTGCGCGAGAAGGATAAGTGCTTTGGGCGATGGCGAACTGGGCGATCGCGAGCGCGCCGAAGCCCGCGCACAACATGACCCAAAGTATCGATTTATTCATGATGCCTCGCTGTTTGTTTTGAGTGGGTTACGCAGCAGACTCATAACCTGCGCGATGTCGTCCGTCTCATCGATGGCGAGCACCGCCTCGGCTACGCGCTCAAGCCGCTCGCGCTCAAGACAATCGGCGACGAGCGTGCGGTACTTGTCTTTAATGCCGGCGCGGTCAAGTGGACGCAGCGGCGTGCCGATCGAATCGATGATCGTGTGCTCGATGACTTCGCCGCTTTTCAGGCGGATGCGCACTCCGCCAGGGCAGCGCGCGGGAAAATAGTGATCGAGTTCCGGTGTATGTTGCGGTGACACGCGGTCGATCATAGCGAGTACGTCGGCGCGAACCATCGTCTCCTCGTTGAATGAGCGCGGATCGCGCGGATCGAGTAACAACGTCGCCGCCGCCGCATATGGGATCGAATACTGTGCCGACATGACGGAGCGTGGGCGGTATTGCATGCGTCCTTCGTACATCGCCTTGGGCCCCAGCACCTGCACGGACTCGACGTCGGTTGCTTGCCAGGATGATTTTTCCCGGCATTCGCGAATGGCATCGATAAACGAGTGGAAGAGCCGGCAGCAGGCGTAAAGTTTTATGCTGACCTGATCAATTTCCCACGTTTTGGCCAATTCGCGCGTGAGTCTCCCGATATTGTGCTCGGTGCGTGCAAATACGCGCACAAATCCATAGCGGCCATCAATGGCGGCGCGCGGTCCGCGGTAGCCTTTACCGGCGAGTTCTGCCGCGAGAATTCCGTTTTGCGCCGGAATGCCCGCATGCAGGCGCTTGACCATCGTGCCGTCGGGATCCTGGGTAAATTGCATGGTGCCGGAAGCCATGGATGCCACCAACCCGAATGCCGACTCCAACTGATCGGCGTTCAAATGCAGGAGGTGCGCTGCCGTGGCGGTGGCGCCGAACGCGCCCGCCGTTGAGGTTGGATGAAACCCCTGTGCGATCAGGGCCTCGGTTGCTGCCGACCCCACGCGGCATTGCGCTTCATAGCCGGCAACGATCGCGGCGAGAAGTTCGCGTCCTCCCAGCTTGCGTGATTCGGCCAAGGCAAGGGCGACAGGAATGACGACTGCACCGGGATGGCTCATTGATTCGTCGTGGGTATCGTCGAGTTCGATGCCGTGCGCCGCGGTGGCGTTCGCGAGCGCCGCATTGCGGGGCAGCGCAGCCCCGTATCCATAGACAGTGCTTTCTGCGCGATCGCCGAGCGTCAACACGTGGTCGCGCACCATGCTCGACCACGGCAGTGGGCTTGCATGCAAAGCGACGCCGAGATGGTCGAGGACAAGATCCTTTGCCCGTTCGATGATGCGCGGCGGGATGCATTCGTAAGTGAGCCCTGCAAGCGCTGCGCAAAGCGTCGCAGTGTGATTTATTTGTGTGTTGCCGTTCATATTCGGAGACTCGCATTGCATCGCGAGATTGTCAAGATGATGACGCGCGCTATCAGGCGCGGTGCTGTTTGGAATCACCATCTGATAACATTCACGGCTGGATTCAAAATTGAAAGAGAGAGAAATATGCCGCGCATTCCATTGCTACAGGCGGAAAGTCTGACTGGTGAGCACAAGCGCGTGCACGATCTCGTTAAAGCGCGCAGCCACGACAACCGGGTTGGCCCGCCTTATCATCTGACGCTGCATCATCCTGAGCTGCTCGAGAAATGGCAGCAGGTTGGGTTGCTGCTGCGCTATCGTACGAGCCTGTCGCCGCGTTTGAGCGAGCTTGCAATTCTGGTTGCGGCACGGTTTTGGGACTGCCAGTACGAATGGCTCGCGCATGAGCCGCACGCAATCAAGGGAGGTTTGCCGCCGGCGATCATCGAAGCGATTCGTGCCGGCAAGCGTCCTGAGTTCGAGGAGCCGGATGACGAGATGATTTACGAGTACGTGCGCGAACTGCAGGAGACGCATTTCGTAAATGACGCAAACTATCAGCGCGTGCTCGATCGCTTCGGTATCGTGGGTGTGATCGAGCTCACGGCGCTCATCGGCGAATACACGACGATCGCGATGACGCTCAATGCGCATCGATATGAGCTCCCGCCGGGGGTGCCGCTGCCGCTGCCGCTGCCGCAACTGGATCGAGGTGCGGACTCCAAACGGCGGCGTTAATTGTGATCATCTCCTGCCGTCCGAGTAAGGACGCAGGGGACTGCAAAACATGAAGCAGGTTAAAGTTGCAGGTTCTAAAGTGTTGTTCAATGTGGTGCGGGGGGGCTTGGAGCAGCGACCTCCCTAAGCACTTGCGCTCCACGCTCCGCACCAGGACCACCACTGCGAACCGGTTCAACGACCTCGGTTTGCGTGTTGCCATGACTAATTAAATCATGAGTCTTGGCTTCTTTAAATCTTGTATATTGTGCGTTATGTCGTTCGTCAGGCAAGTATCGTGATTCATCAAACCATCAAAAGCAGACTAGAGGCGCTCGAAGCGAGGGAAGCGCCCCGGTGGTTTATATCTGGCGCGCGAGCGGCGAGAGCGAGGCCGCGGCCGCGGCGATTAAGCGGGAGGGCGTTAAGCCTGGGCAGAATGTTGTATTTTTTTGGTTCTTCGACGAATCTGCGGTGATTTTTTCTTCAAGCGATGCTCATATCTAACTTGCCACAATGAAACAAGATTCTTACGCGGTAATTGGCAAAGCTCCTAAAGCCACGGGCATTTGCCTTGATGAGCTGGAT